>CANBDL010000018.1 GCA_947367345.1 uncultured Alphaproteobacteria bacterium
CACCACTACATTACTTTGTTCTTTAAGCTTATTTCTGTTTTTATAGTTTTATCGTCATCAAGTTTTGTAAATACACTTGATATAATATTTAAAGACCCAGCAAAAGCACTTGACAGTCTCAAAACACATTTGGATAAACAAATTTTACCTATATACCCTATATACAATGGATCTGTGTCGTTTAACAAAACGTTTGGAACAAATGGACTAGTATACTGCGAAACAGGCGGTAGTATCACTATATCTTTGTTAATGACTAAAGGAAGATTAATACCTATGCCACTGCATGCATTTGTTGGTTTTGGTATAGGATCACAAGGCAGAAGTGCGGATACAAGCTTTATTTCCGCAATAGAGGTTGGCGGTTTATGTATGGGTATTGTTGGTCTAAGTTTTGGTATTTCGATTGTATCGCATCGTGGACATAAAAATAAGAATGATATTAGATTTAAAATTAGATATATCTTTGACTCGCTCTTTATAAAAACAGGAATTATTTCTAAAAAAAGAAGAAGTGCACACGGTATGTTATTATTTGAAATCGGCTCAAATTTCGTAAGTAAGGATCATGAATTCATAAGTTATTATCATTCTGGAACTATACCTTTGTTTGGATTAGGCCGTACGCGTTTTTATAGTATTTTGTTAAAGGGGCAAGATGAATTGCGAAAATTTCTTGGGGGAAATGCTTAGTTGTCATATGATTATCATCCAAATATTTTTATAAATTATCAAACCACCCCAAATGACGCTCAATGCCTCTGAGATTATGTATGTAAAACCCTGTTGAATATTTTTTGTTGACTGGTGTAGACGCCAATCTTAACATGTTATAAATATGAAACGGGTAATATACAATATGATCCGCGAGGCCATGCGAAATGAGGAGCTCGATTGCGTGTGGCTCGGGCTGATGATTATCGTCGTGGCCCCTCAGAAATATACCAGAAGCCGCATGGATCTTGGTAATATTGCCAGATAAATACATAGTTCTCATGGCCAACATGGCTCCCTGCGAAAACCCAACTACTTCAACTTCTCTGCAATTGTGTTTTTGTACGAGTTCGTTTATTAAGTCTTGCATCATCTCATCCAGCTGTTTTATGCGCCGAGAAACCTTTCCGAATATTACATTGCTTATTATATCTATGGTGTAAAACCAAGCATAACCCTTGGGCACTTTGATTATGCCTTGAGGTATGACGAAGATGCGGTCTTGTAGATATGGCGCTATGTTTTCTTCAACGAATCTTGCGGACTGATCTATATTGTCGCTTCTTCCGTGAAGTACTATTGTTATTGCGCGCGCTCCAGTATAATCTTTGCTCTTGATTGTTTTTATCGCACTGATTTGTTCGTCTTCTCCGAGATCTTTTGAGCAAGTCATTGTGGCCATAACAAATACAATACACACAATTATGATAAGCAATGTAAGCAGTATTATTGCGATCACTTCATATATAACCAAGATCCAGACACGAGAATTGTATCATGTAATTGCCCGAAGAAGATAATTATTGTATGATGTTAGTGTCTCGGACATAAATCAACAGATATTACAACGAATGCGAAGATGTTAATAACGTTTGTAACGATATTCCCGGAAATATTCCCTGGGCCACTTGGCTGTAGCTTGCTTGGCAGATCATTGGGTAAGCTATGGAATCTTGAGGTTGTAAACATGAGGGATTTTGCCTCAGATAAGCATAAGACAGTCGATGATACACCTTATGGCGGAGGTTCCGGCATGATCATGAAGCCGAATGTTGTACATGAGTCTATGTCTTATGCTTTGTCTTTGTATGAAAATAAGAGTAAGCCTCATATAATATTTATGAGTCCACGAGGAAACACGTTTAATCAAAATATTGCGAAAGAATTAATGCAAGAAAATGGTGGCAGAGGATTTATATTTTTGTGTGGCAGATATGAGGGGATAGACCAAAGAGTAATAGACCACTGGATAGATAAATACGGAATGATCGAGATAAGCATTGGCGATTTTGTTGTTTTTGGCGGAGAGGTGCCAGCCATCCTGGTTACAGAGGCATGCCTAAGATATCTCGATGGAGTTATGCATAACCATGAATCTGTGCATGACGAAAGCTTTAGCGGCAACTATCTTGAATATTCGCAATACACAAAGCCATCCACGTGGAACGGATATGATGTGCCGTCGGTACTGTTGTCTGGTAACCACAAGGAGATCGCTAAATGGCGTAGAGATGATTCATACAGAATTACATTTGACAGGCGGGTTGACTTAATACATGATGCAACTATCAATGTGAGCAAATAAAACACAAGAATATGCCAGAGTTTTTGTAAAATACAATACAGGGCCCGCTTCAGTTTATTTTGATCGCATTGGTTGCGCTAATTACTTTACTCCGCTAAATGTGTATACTTGTTGCGTATGGTACAATTAACTACATCAAAAAAAGTACGTATAAACATATGAGCAGGCAGAAAACAAACGACAACAAAGGTAGATTACTATCGGATATAATACTTGTATTACTGGCCTTCACAGCATCGTTTTGTATTGATTTGCAAAATATATACATAGTAAAAGCTGCGATTGTATGCATGAGTGTTGCTGTTATATCTGTTATCGGCGCAATGATATACGAGTTGTATAGTGGTGTGAGGGCCAGTATGCATGAGCAAAACAAAGGCGGCCAGATAGCAACATATATTATTTTTGGCATCACGGCGTTTACCATGGTTATACCGGTCATATGGGCCGCACAGCTATTCAAAACATCGATCATCACCGAGACAAGCATAGACAATATTAGCTTCGCATGGAAGGTTGCGATAGGTTTCATGTGCTGCATCATACTATTCCAGTGGGTCAAAACCATATTCACGAGATGTTTTCTCGGTATAACCAAGCCGCAGAAATTCTCAAAATCAAAAGCATATGGCGCAAGTCTCTTGTGTAACATTTTAACCGGCATTGTTATTCTGTCGATGATTGGCTATACATGCTATGTAAAATATCCTTACGTAATAATATACACAGGTATACCACTAGCAATACTCAAATACCTTGCGTCTCTAATGCCAATCGACGATGGCGTGGCTAAGGATGCCATGTACAACAGAAAAACCTCGTATATTTGGTTGGTCTTGTTCGTCATAGCATATGTCTGGCTCGAGATAGATCACTGGCAGCTCTTCAAAATATCATTCGACAGCCCTCATTATGATGCCGCCATAGAAGCCGGGATTGGTATTAATGTCATAATGTATTTTGTATGGCTGTGGCAAAACACTCTTTTCGATACAACATTTGGCGGTAAGGTGCTGTACGATCTGAAAAAGAGGTTTGGTATTGGTACGGCTGAGACTAAAAATATTATACCTGGATATGGATCACTATGCGATGCCTTCTTCTGGGTATTTGTACATGCATTGCCTCTTCTTGTTGGTACGGTCGTATATTTTTTCTGTCGGATTATGTTGTGACCAAGAAAATCAATAATATTCTTTACATGCCAGCCGTTCTGTTGTTGCTTATCGTTGCAACTGGACTATGTGATTGTATTAACGACAAGGTAAGTAAAAATAAAGTTTCCGCAGATAATAACGCCACAAAAGATTGCTCGAATACCTCAAGAAATACGCAATGCCATGAAAATGACGTAACCAAAATGAATGATGACTACAGGAGCCTCAATGCCAACTTGAATAATTTAGACGAGGTTTGCAAGATACTCGCCGGCATGAATGACGATTATTACGCTAGATTTATGAAATATAATTGTTCTGGCGGTATTGTATTTTACCAAATACTTACAAAATGCACAAACGAATATATTGCGGAAAAGATTCTTGCAAAATTAAGCGACAAAGCTCTTATAGATATACTAAATACAAAAACATCCGGCGACACTAATGCGTTATTTGGCATCTTGTCTTATGCTCATTTTTCCGACAAATGCAGACAAAAATTATTTGACAGGATAAAATCTTTGGAGGACAAGGTTATACTTGATATATTGACCAGCCTCCCGTCCCAAGGCAGAGATGTAATTTTTGCTGTTATAATGGGCTTTTCTGACAAAATAACCGTTATAGAAAAAATAATAGGAGATATGCCTTACGATAAATTCTTAAGTTTTATTAATTCATTTGTTGGTATAGATGATTTACTTGGCTCGATGTTGATTTATTGTTTAATTGGCGGAGACGAAAATCTTTCCAGAGTTATAATAAATAAATTTAAGCCAAGAGACCTCGTTGATTTTCTAAGTAACGAGTGCGCGCATGGCGCCGGTGGTGCCAATCTGTTTCATGTATTTATTGCGGCTGAAGATGATGGTGGTGTTGGTTGTAGCAGTAGGGCGATCAAAAACATGATAATAAACAAGCTCAGTACCGATATTGTAGGCTTTAAGAAGATGATTGACACTGTAGAAAAAGTTAGCAAGAACGAATCTAATAAGGTTGTAGCAAAGGTTTTGAATAGTGTTTATAAGTTGTGTAATAACGAGGAGATTCGTGAATATGTCAAGGGTGTATCTGATATGTATGGTGTGATTGTCGTGTAACAAGGTGAGTTTATGTTATTGTTTATCATATAATTAAATATGTTAAAATACTATTAGACTCTATTCATGTATGGTATAGACATGTATAATACATCCGATCTCTCCCTCCTGCCCCCAACGTCAGATTATGTATTCTGTAATCTATTCGGTGCAGAAGAGAATATAGACTGCCTGAAATCTCTGTTAAATTCAATTCTAAAAGGCAATCCATCTGTAGAAAAAATAATACTCAAACCAACTGAATACAAAAAACGAACAAAAGACGGCAAATCAATCAGAGCTGATATAATGGCTGACACCAACGACAAAACAATGGTTGATATTGAGATGCAATGCTCCAACCTTAACAACTCTCTTGACAGAATGATATTCTACCAAGCCTTGCATAGGTCTAGATCGATTGAAGAGTGTGATGACTACGAAGAAATGCCTCAGATAATATCGATATGGATACTGATACACAGTCTATACGGAGATAGAAACGACTGTACCCACGAGATAAAGTTGGCTCTATATGATTCGGATGGTGTATATGTAAGGGAAGCATCAGACAAAGAACGCATTATAGTTGTTGAGCTTGATAAACTGCCATCGTACATAGAAAAACTAAAACACACAAAAACACAGGACGAGATAGATCGTTCCTCAGCATGGATGTCGTTCATAACCAACCCACTCAACATGCCAGAAGAATGCAACCACATAGAAGAAATACAGAAGGCTCTTGAGAAATTAAAGGGAATGAGCAACAACCCCAACATAAGAGCTGAGTACAACCAAGCAATGAGAGAAAAGTCAGACCTGACTATGAATTATAACAAAGGTTTTGATAAGGGGAAAGAGCAAGGTAGAGA
This sequence comes from uncultured Alphaproteobacteria bacterium, assembly GCA_947367345.1. GTDB lineage: Bacteria > Pseudomonadota > Alphaproteobacteria > RUG11792 > RUG11792 > CANBDL01. Next base: position 5,414 of record CANBDL010000018.1, read on the forward strand.
GGAAGGTCTAGAGGAGGGTAGAGAAGAGGGCGCTAGACAGATGGCGATAGAAACAGCTAAAAACCTCCTGAAGATGAACATACTAACTATAGAGCAAATAGCTGAAGCTTCAGTGTTAAGTGTTGATGATGTAAGTGCTTTGAAGGAGGGGTGTTAAGGGTATTAACCACTTATATCTAAAACAGCTAGGAGGTTATGTGGCGCGCAAAGAACGTGACTGAGAAGTACGGCGTTAAATGTTGACAGTTGCGAAAGAAAATTAATAAACACAATGTGTACAAGCTATAATATAATTACAAATACATATACCAGTTTTTTCATGAAGACCAGATTTATGCGCACGCTCATTGCATCTTGTTCTATCATTCTCGTCGGTTGTTCTGGTAAGATCATGGACAATACAACTACAAAAGGCACTGAGATTACAGCAACAAATATCGAATTACAAGAATCAATATTGGATGCAATAGAAAATGCAAACGCATATACAGATCAGATATACTCCATGTTGAGCAAGATCTCTGACAAGAAGAGCTACGGCTCGCTAAGCAGTAAAACAATAAACAAGATCAAGGCATATTTATCACACCTATCGTATGAAGATTTGTGGAGATACGCATCTACCAAAAACCATCTTGTCGGGCTCGAGATATTTAGGCGTTTTGATGGGTTTATAAAAGATAATAACGCAAAAATGCTTGATGACTTCATTCTAAAGCGCAATGGATTGGAGCTGAAGTTCGCGATACCACTCAGCAATTACCACTACCAGGTGCCTCAGATTACTCTCGATACAATGCGCAGACATAACAAAATAATGATGCGCTACAGGAGCAAGATAAGCGCTAGCTTCGTCTATTGTTGCGAGCAATATTGGCTCGATGCCGTTGAACGTATCAAGTCTAATCCAGATCTAATCAAGAGCGATGATTTTTCTATATCTCGCATCAAGGATGATTTTATACATGGATATTATTTTAAGACTTGCTGCAGTGATCAGGTTCGTGAGGAGTGGGAAGAGCCGTATTATCCCGATCTTCCTGTTAATGTTGGGGTGTATTATTGGGCATCGCGATACAATGGTTATACCAGCATACCAAAGCAAAAGCCTTATCTCAAGCTAATGCAAGACGTAATTGACCTGCTGACAAAACGAGTTGTGTATGAATTGAGGTTTTTTATTGTGAATCTGAAAAACTTCATAGCATCTTCGTTACTGGTTCTATTATTTTTATTTTGAGACTTATTCTTTTGTAGTGCCCATTTTTTGAGCACTCACCTCACCCAAATCATTCATCATCCATAGCAACATCTTCAAGTGTTTCTATTTTTCTCAAAAATAATTTTACAATTTTCCCCAACACACAATCACATATCTTTGATATATTCATCAAGAGCGCTAACATCAATGCACATTATTTCGGCTATTTCTTCTTTTGTCATACCCCTGGATAACATATTTTTTATCATGTTGTATTGAGATTCTTTAAGCTTCGTATTCTCCTCCCCAAGCTTCACATTTTCCTGCCCCAACTTCACATTCTCCTTACATAGCTTATCGCACTCTTCCTCCATCTTCTTATTCTGCTCTTCGATCTTCTTCTGGCGTGCTTCCTCAGCCTTGTTGGAGGCCTCTTTGAGTAGCTCATATTCCAGGCTGGCCATTTTTACCGGATCGCCAGCAACCTTATCTAAGGCCATGTACACATCCCTCGTTATATCGTGAGTGTCTTTGATATCGTGTATGATGTCTTCGGTTATGTTGGATACATGCTTGAGGAAGTATGTGAGGCGATCTATTGCTGTCACGCACTCGTTATACTCCTTCGTGAACTTAGGCAACTCTATTACGGCATATGATATTTCCTCGTTGGCGACTATGTTACATTGCTTGTCCTTGAGAACGAGGTGGTTGTAGTAGTCTGGCAGCTGAGGGTATAGTATGTATGATGTAATTGTAAGGAGCTTTACCTGTTTGATGTCCTCGTAACTAACGCCAGTTTCGCCTCCGTCAGTTTTCTTGATCAGCTGTGATGAGTATAGCTTGGCCGCATAAAGCGTTGATCTCTTTATGAAATGCCCGTCGTACCCTCTTTGCATCTCGACTATGAAGTATGTACCGTCCTCGGATTGACACAATACATCTACTATCGACACTCTCTGTATACGTGCCAGGTTATCGAGCTCGTTCTTAATAAACGTTACGTCTTTTATTGGGGATGCGAGGGAGTCCTTATACACCTCGTTCAGAAGCTTTATTGTAATATTTTTATTCTCGTTTGTTGCGAAGACAATCTTAAATACAGAGTCAAACTTTGGATCAAGTATTGGTATTATGTTTGGTTTTGAGAACATAATCATACCTTACTTTACTCTATTACTATAATATTTTATCATATAAGGTGATTTTGGTGGTGGCGGTTTTCTTTGCTGTATTTTGCAAATTCATGGAAAGACAGTTCTTGTCTGTTTTTTGGTAGTTGAGATTGAATATATCGATGATTGGGTATGGTATTTCGGGCCGCACAACAATAAAAATAAAACCACATAAAAAAAAGGCCGGCACGTATATATGTGCCAACCTCTTTATATTCAAGCGATCAAAAAAACAAATCTAACAACTAAACCGGATTACCATCCTTGTCAACAACAGTCTGCTCTGGTTGTGCATCTCCAGCTCCACCTGCACCTGTAGCACCACCCTGTTGAGCAGCTTGTTCTTTATACATTATTTCTCCTATCTTTATTGCAGCTTCTGAGAGTTCTCCTGCTTTAGCCTTGATAGCTTCCTTATCTTCTCCCTTGAGTAGTTCCTTGAGCTCTTCTATCAGCTTATTGATCTTTTCCTTGTCAGCCGCCTCGAGTTTGTCTCCGTATTCTGTTACACCTTTCTCAGCTGAGTTGAGTACGTTTTCTGCCTTGTTCTTTTCCTCTATAAGCTCTTTTCTCTTTGCATCTTCGGCTGCGTTGGCTTCTGCGTCCTTGAGCATCTGTTCTATTTCTGCATCTGACAGACCGCCTGAGGCCTGGATTATGATCTTCTGCTCCTTACCAGTTGCCTTGTCTTTGGCCGACACATTAACCATACCGTTTGCGTCTATGTCGAATGTAACCTCGATCTGTGGCATACCTCTCTTGGCAGGTGGGATACCGGTCAGCTCAAACGATCCAAGTAGCTTGTTCTGCTCGGCCATTGGTCTCTCGCCTTGGAAGACTCTTATTGTAACGGCTGTTTGGTTGTCTTCTGCAGTAGAGAATACTTGGCTCTTCTTTGTTGGTATTGTTGTATTCTTCTCTATGAGCTTTGTGAATACACCACCTAGTGTTTCAATACCAAGTGACAGAGGTGTAACATCAAGCAGGAGAACATCCTTTACATCACCCTGTAGTACTCCACCTTGTATAGCGGCACCTAGGGCAACAACCTCGTCTGGGTTAACTCCTCTGTTAGGATCCTTGCCAAAGAACTCCTTGACCTTCTCTATGACCTTAGGCATACGGCTCATACCGCCAACCATAATTACGTCTGTTATTTGGTCTTTTGTTATTCCTGCATCCTTGAGGGCTGTCTGACATGGTACCATTGTGCGCTCTATGAGGTCCTCAACAAGTGACTCGAACTTAGCTCTTGTAAGTTTTACATCAAGGTGCTTTGGTCCTGTTGCGTCGGCTGTAATGAATGGCAGGTTGATAGATGTCTGCTGAGATGATGACAGTTCTATCTTTGCCTTCTCGGCCGCTTCCTTCAAGCGCTGCAATGCCATTGTGTCTTTGGTTATGTCTATGTTGGTTTCCTTCTTGAACTCGCCAGCTACATAATCTATTATGCGTGCATCAAAGTCCTCACCACCCAAGAATGTGTCTCCATTGGTTGATTTGACTTCAAAGACACCGTCGCCTATCTCGAGTATTGATACGTCGAATGTACCGCCACCGAGGTCGTATACAACTATAGATCCTGCATTCTTCTTGTCCATACCATAGGCAAGTGCTGCAGCTGTAGGCTCGTTGATGATTCTAAGCACCTCTAGTCCAGCTATCTTGCCTGCATCCTTGGTGGCCTGCCTCTGAGCGTCATTGAAGTAGGCTGGGACTGTTATAACTGCCTGGGTAACCTTCTCACCTAAATGTGTCTCAGCTATCTCCTTCATCTTCATGAGTATGAAGGCACTGATCTGGCTTGGGCTGTAGTCTTGTCCGTTAACACGTACCCATGCATCACCACCACTGGAGCTTACTATCTCGTATGGTACCAGACCCTTGTCTTTTTCTGTGAGAGGGTCGTTGTACTTACGACCGATAAGCCTCTTGATTGCGAATAATGTGTTCTTGTGGTTTGTGACTGCTTGTCTCTTTGCCGGTTGACCTACAAGCTTTTCTCCGTTATCTAGAAAGGCTACCATAGAAGGAGTTGTACGTACACCTTCTAGGTTCTCTATGACATTACCGCTTCCTGCATCCATAATTGCAACACAGGAGTTTGTTGTTCCAAGATCGATACCTATTATCTTTGCCATGATGAATTCTCCTAAAAAATATCTTGGTGACAGGGTGCCATTTTTTAGCACTCGCATTGCAAGACTGCTAATACAATGTGATGGTAGCATGGATTATGCAAGATGTCAAGCGTATTTTTATTCAAAATAACTCATAGAAATATTTGCGCAAACGCTCACATTAATACGAGGTGATCAACAACAGCACCAACCTCACTACCAATATTTTCATAAGCAATAATAGCTGCCTCGGAGATCTCGTTGTATTTCTCGTGACCAGATCCATAGCTGTAATAATTGCGATATCCATATGGGTACAGATGCGCGCACCACCCACATTCTTCGTCGCATTTGTTGCGTAATACATCGCTGTTATTGTGATTTGTTATGAAGTACGTGTCATGGCGGATTGTGTTTGCAGCAGCTTCGCCATGGTAAGCGCATGGGTAATGCCTCAGGTCTTTGTATTTCACCAGAGTAGCGTCTTTATCTTGCAATGATTTATTAGTTCTGTCAATATAATACAGCATAAAGCTGATACAGTTTATGTATTCCATCAGTTTTGCTCTGTCGCACGATGTAGTTTTTAATATAGCATCCAGAATACACATAACAATCCTGTGGGACGCAATGTAGACAGCTGCATCCGAAATATTCGCAATGAACCCAGCTTTGTGAGAGTCCAGTATATACCGCCTGTCCACATCATTAAGTATGACGTTCATTTTGCCGATAATAGATTTCACACAACCATCGTTTAACTTATTTATTACAATGTCTATCTTTGATATTATCTTATCAATATCTTGTTCCGATATTTCGATAGCCTTGTTAGACAAAATACTCACAGCCTTGGATGTATTTAGGATATTAATCCAAGACTTTATTGAATTTATACTTGGTTTTGGTCGATCATTATTAAGCAAGTACTCCAGGTACTCAAACATATTTTTACTGTTCTCGTCTATTGGTATGAGATGTATATTGCGTATTACAACATCTAAATGGTCGTACAGATATCTGAGTTCATGGATGCCGATTGGATCTTTGGTGTCGTCTGTGGAATTGTCGTCGACTGTACAGCCGCAATAGCCATCCAGATCTCTGCATAAAGCATTTGTCTCGATGTAGTTGTTTTTGATTGCCTTGATTTCTTGTGTTGCGAGTTTTAGGCCGTACTGCTTTTTGAACTTACTCACGGATAGCACTCTTTGCAACTCATCTAACCTGGTGATTGCATTATTGTAGTCCACGTGCGAAAAGCATGCGAGGCAGTGACCGGTAATGCTGTAACCGCATCCAACCAACATATCAATCTCCAAGCTGTTAATCATGCCTAACGCACCATGGTCGCAATTTCGTTTTACAATCTTGCGAAGGTTTTGGAAGTATTTTTTGTGCTTGGAGAATAATTCCTGAAGAAGTTTAGATTTGGTGAATAGCTTTTTCTCATTGTATGCTTTGTACCTTCTCTTTGCTAGTTCTTGATATATTCTTGCCTGAAGAGATCTGAATTGCTGTATCAGGTGTCTGTGCTTGTTTTTGTTATCTCCCCACTCCTTGATCGTCTTAAGCTGTACAAACTTTTGTCTTGCCTTCTTAAGGCATTGGATTATGGAGCCCCTGATGCGAGCTTCGTTTTTTAACTCTTGAAAGACTTGGGTTTCATCTTGTGTCTTCGTTTGTTTAGAGTCTTTGCATAGCATATTGTGCTGCAATATCGAGATTATACATATGAAATATATTGATGGTTTAAGCATAAGATTATCAGGTTATTGCATTTGCGTATATTATAGCATGTAAATATTTTCGATTTTATTAACGTCACCATAAGCAAGTAGGTTGTGAGTCCTGTAAGGATACAATACTCAAAGATATGATGGTTTTGTTGTAATGGGTTTTTCGTATAAATATAATTCTTACATTTATAATAAATACGCTACAATTTATAGGAGTCAGGTTTGTTGCCAAGTAATTGTAGTGTTGTATTTTAGTAATTTGTGCAACAAGAGCATAATGCATTTGTTGTTTATTTTATTGGTTGTAATAATTTGTTCTGGCTGCACTGATAAACATGGTACAATGTATGATAAAGAATATAGAGATACATACTGGGGGTATAAGGATTTTAGAGAGGCCAATAATGGTCGTATTGAATGCTACGCAAATAGTTTACAGATTTTAAGAGATACTGAAGAAATATGTAATTGTCAGGATTTAAACAATGATAATTATGTGCAGTTTGTTAGGTAATTCATAAAAAACCAGTAACGTGCGAAAATGAATACATTGGTGCAATTGATGCGTGTGACGCTATCATTCTATTAAAAAACAATAACATAAAAGATAGAGAGTATATAATAGAAAAACTACTTCATATTATTACAGACAAAAACAATCAAAATAAATTTAATACTTCCCTCGTGTGTAATAGGATGCGGCATCTTCTGAGATTTTTGGTGCTACATAATTATACAAAATTACATAATAATATAGTAAATATATTGAATTTCCTAATTAAGAATGAAGATATATTGGATAAAAATGGATATGCATATTGTGTTATGGAGAATATTATAGATATCAATTTGGAATCGTGCAAAAATGATTATATGAATATAATATTATCCAGTAAATACAGAGAGATACTCGCAATGACTGCAAATATTTTAGAAAGAAACAAAGCCTATATTGGTAGCTATATGAACAATATTTTGCAAGCTGTGTGTCAATCATTATTCATGTATGTCTTTGGTATAATTAATAAGGATAGCACTGTATTAACGAAGCACAAAAGAGATATTACTGCTGTATTAACGGCAATCAAAAGTATTGCAAATTGTGTGTCCACATCAAATGGTGGCTCCGATATAATTGACGAAATTGGTAATGCAATAGATAATGTAATGTCGCAAAAAAATAATATTACAAAAAATAAAGCCAACAATAATGCATTTAATAATTATGATGAAGTTATGCAAGCTGTAAAAACTTTATCATTGATATCCCAAAACAACAAATTTATCGAGTGTAATGATTCTGTAGTGCGTTTGATAAATTATATACAGGTATATGATGCAAATATACACCCATTATCTTGTGTAAGGAGTTACATTATAGATTTTATGGATGCTGTTGATGATATTGTAGCATTAACACATAAATCGAATGCTGAACATGTTTATACAAGCCAAATGATAACGTTTCTAAAAAAGGTATCTCGCATATTGGATAATAATGTGCAATATATCAATCAGACAAAGCCTGATATATATACCGAACGTCGTACGGTACAGGTGGAAAATAAAGATGCACACGATAGTAAAGATGGATCCAATAATAATAATACAATTAAAAAGGAAATAGTGGAAGTACGTACTCGCACTTTATATCAGAATGAAAACGTTATTAATGAGATCTCTAAATCCGTTTTGAGGCTGATTAGAAGAGTTAATATATTATCGTACGCAATTAATAGTTCATACAATTGGAAAATAACTAAATTCGCAATGTCATCACCGTTGATTTCTGAATTGCTAAATGAAGTCAATAACATTGCAAAGCATATTCCTGGTAGGCAGCAAAACATAGAATTTACACCAAATTGCAGGATACAAAGGTTTATGTCAATCATGAATTCCGTAAACTAGTGTTTATTTAGATTGGTGATAGCAATGTGTGCGGAAGACAGTAGATCAGCCATCACGCAATTCCACATTGGAATATCGTTATTGTTTGTGACGAGAGATATAGTTTATTCGTGAATTTAGTATATATGCGGGTAGTTATTATCAAGAGTGTATTTATAAAGAATATGCAGATATTTGTTGGCGCAAAATATAGTTTGGGGAATATTTTGGTTGTACACAATTAAACAGAGTTAATAAACTGTCGTGTTCATATATATTGTGTAATGAGCTAGTTAATTCTCGTTTGATATTGGTTACACAATGTTCGTGGTTTAATAATACGCACTTTTAATCAAACCAATAGAATGACATAAGTGCATAAGTCATATACCAAGCATATTACATAAACAACATCTTCATGTATACTGCATATATTTATCACAATCATTGGAAGCCATCTTTACGATAAACAACAAAGAATCACAAGTAATGATCCACAGACCACTACTTGTGTTGATTTAGATACACCAGTATAATGTATCTGCATATATTTATGCGGCCTTCTTTACGATATCAGTCTTTATATGTTGTGAGTCTTGTGATGTAGGACAAGACCGTTCTGACATGTCTACAATCATCTTCTCAATATGCTTGAAGCTATCGGCAAAATTATTTCCGCCTGAGTTTTTTAATTGCTCGCGAGTTTGCGCGCCCCAATCAACGGAAATAACGTCAATACCAGCGCCACGAGCTGTTTTGATATCAACATCTGTATCACCTACAAACACAACATATTTTTTGTCTGTCTTGAGTTTTTCTATGAGCTCTAAAGTTAATTTAGGATTTGGTTTCTTTAACTTCGGATCGTTTGGAGATATTATATGCTTGTCATCAAATACATTTGGGAATATCTTATTCAATACTTGCATTGTTTGATCATGATCTCTGTTTGTTAGGATATAAACATCAACGCCTTTACTTTGAAGATTTTTTATCATTTCTACCGAGCCTGTATATGCCTTAGCTACATTGTTATTGTGTGCTTTGCTATACTCATCCTCATGCTTCTTGACGGACTTATAGAAATCTTCGAATTCGTTTGTACGATTGTCCGGGAAGCATTTTTGGCATACACCCCTAAGACCGTTTCCGGTTGAAAGTCTTATTTTTTCTGGTGTAACGAGTGGTGCTTTGAATTCCTTCAGAGCCGCATTAAGAATTTCTGCATATGCGTCTGATGAATCTATCAGTGTACCTTCAAGATCGAATATGGCAACCTTATATCTAAGTTCTGCGGTCTTCTTTTGTTGGTTTGCTATCGTTTTTTTGTTATAATCTTGATTGTTGTTGTTGCATCCGGTTGATGCTAGTGCAATCAAAAATATACTTAAAAGATGCTTTAGTTTATTCATGCTGTATATCCTTTGTAGAATGATTCGTGTTTTCATTGTAGCATATTGGAATTTGTATGGTTTCATAAGGTTATATTGATTTTTTTATCAAAAATATAATTTGATCACAAGTAAATACTTGTGTTTGGCTGTTGTGAATAGTTTTATATAGCTTAAAGATATATGCATTGCTCTCTGAAATTGCCTTGATGGTTTTTGTAAGCAATACAATCTTAAAAGAATATATAACACAACACCACATATATTAATTATTTTTGCATACAAAAAGTATGAGCCACAACCTTATTATCAATTTATATACATTAGTATAAATCAATAATTAACTAACTCACACCACCACATTCACCAACCGGCCCTTTACAATGATGCATCAGTTCAATAGCTTACTGATGATGAAATATATGTATAGTAAATATGTTTATATAATTGATGCAACGTCAGAACTGGACTCTTGCGCTAACACATATCATCAGGAATAATCACAAAGATATACCTAGATCACTCTATATTAGTTATTGTTTTTTTACTACATTTGTCTTTTATCCAATTCCAGCAATTTGAGCATACACTCTTTATCTTATCTGCTGTGGTGTTTTGTTGTGTCTCATTATGATCAACTGTATCTTTAATCTCACGAACTGCCTTTGAGCCTGTCAATACAGAAGTAGACTCTGATGCATCATTATTCTTGTTAACATTATCCTTGTTAACACTCATCAGCATATAATCTGTGATTTTATCTATTGTTTCGTATGATAATGCAGCCTTTCCATTGTACCAATAATTATTTATAATATTTGAAATATTTTCTTGTGTTATATCTTTAGATTTGTATTTTTTGCAGTTACCAATTAATATTCTATGCAAACATCTAGAACTATCAGAACATACAATCGCGTTAATAGAATATTTTTTATCAATTATATCTATATTTGTGATATTACTATTATTTACATCTATATGAACTGAAAACAAATGCAGCATATTTGTATAACTATCATCAAATTTTTTTTTCTCATAAACCTCTATATTAAAGCTGCAGTCACGTTTTGTATCTATCGCTAGTTGTGAAAATTTATTTTTTTTGTCAAGCAAGAAATCGCAAAATGAACTCCGCCTAAACATCAACCTTTTATGGTCTGTAGTTCTGAACTTTGCATTATCAAAATCAGATACTAAACAACAAAATGACTTATTCATTTTGTTTAGAGCACCAATTTTAAATTGCAGAATTACGTTATCCTTGTTTTTTGGTTCACAGGATTCAAAAGCAGATATTCTGCTCCTTAAATCACTCGAGCATACGGAACCATGGTTTATAATAAAAACAAAGCATACAACTATTGTAGCAATAATATTTTTATAGAAATTCATAGCCAATACCTCATATTTAAAGATAATTACAAAATTGAAACAATTAATCTACAAACCCAATCCACATTCATGAGTCTAATATATATTTCGTGACACCTATTATTATAAACTTTTTTACCTCCATTAACAATACAACTTTTAGTTAACATATCGTTAAGCCATATTCCATTATTAGCACCTAAAAATTCTCCATTATCAATACTGATTGTTGTAAATTTTTGTCTATTGTATCTACTATAATTGATGTCAGATTGAAAAATATTTGTATATTTTTTAAGATAACGTTTTGTATTTCCAGGATCATGTTCAGATTTAAATAAATTAATCGTATTGGAACTTACAGTTTGTATACTTTTATTATTATGGTAATCTTGCGCTCTTCGCGTATCAAGCATTATATCTCTGCATATCGCATGAAATATATTGTTAGCAATCAAATTTCGCATGTTTATTACATTATTATTGACGTTTTTTAATTTTATTGTTCCATCACCTTGTTTATATAAACTACCATTACTTATATCACCATTACATTCATCAATGTACGATGTTTTTCTGTAACTATATATGTAATTACCATGATAAATTGCAAATAATTTATTCTTTATAACATCAATGTTAACCATATCATTTCCGCCTGGGTTAACCATATTATTTACGTCTGGATTAGGTGCAAAATTTATTTGTACCATATCTTGCAGTATATTGTTACCATTCTGTTGTTGAAATGCCCCACCATCAATTATAAAGGTATCTTCCTTATATTTGTTTATTAAAACTGAACCACTTATATTGTTATACAACTCATCAATATCTAATTCGGCCCAATTGCATATTGTCTGTATTAAAGCATTATCTTGCATAAAAGGTTTCAGTTTGTTGAATATTCTTGCCATCCAACCAGTATCTGTAAAATAACTATTGTGCACAATCATCTTTGATGCTATTTGCGCAACTTCATGTTTATGGATTTTCTTACTTGAACTATATAACATAGGGACTGTTACCACTGCATTATTGATATTTTGTGTAATATTTATAATACTATTACGCATGTGCACCATATCATTTTTTGCTATAATAGTATCCTTGTTGGTTCCATTATTATTAACACAATTAAAAAAGTATTCATTGAATGTAATAATTTTGAAAACAAAATTATTATCATCAAAATTTAATAAATTGTTTATAACGTCAAAACCATTATTGCATATAGATTGTATGAAGCTTGTGATATTATCAAAGTTATGAATTTCTATACCATTCTCATTACCAACAAATCTCTCTACTCCAATACAAACCAATCTCCGATTTCTAGGTTGCTGTTGATTAACATTAATCTGATTATCTAGCTCCTCTTTAAATTTATCAATTTTTTCTTGCGCTATCTCATGTATACTTCTAAATTTAAATATGTCTGGCCATCCAGCAAGATTACCTATAAAACATATGAGACTGTCAACCCCAAAAGCCCTAACATCTGATACAATATAACCATATTAGTTATATGGATCAATAACAATGACC
>CANBDL010000019.1 GCA_947367345.1 uncultured Alphaproteobacteria bacterium
GAGCATACAATCAAAGAAGGAGATTCATATGATGTTGTACCTGATACAATATCAATATGGATATTCAACAAAAGAGTTAATAATAGAAGAAACTGCAAGAGTATAGCATACTGGACATATGAACAAAATGGCTCGGATCCATCTGAAATAATGACAAAGGGCGAAAAGAGGGTTACAATAGAACTATCTAAACTTGAACAAACAGAAGAGCATACTATATCAAACGAACTAAGTGTATGGTTGAACTTTCTCAAACATCCTACAAAATTATCACAGCAAGAACAAAATCAGAAGGGGGTAAATGAAGCAATGACAAGACTATCATTTCTAAGCCACAATATGGCAGAAAGAAGAGACTACATGATCAGACAACAATCTTTGCATCTCTACAATGCAAATATGAACAGGAACTATGCGAAGGGGAAAGAGGAAGGAATTGAGATTGGAAGAGAAGAAGGTATTGAGATTGGCATCGAAAAAGGCGCAAAACAAAATGCAATAGAGAGCGCAAAGAAGATGCTATCTGACGGGATGCATATTGATGTTGTAGCGAAGTACAGTGGATTAACAATCGATGAAGTAAAATGTATTGCGCAGTGTAAATGAAGCAATGACAAGACTATCATTTCTAAGCCACAATACAGCAGAAAGAAGAGACTACATGATCAGACAACAGTCATTACATCTCTACAACGCAAATATGAACAGGAACTGTACAAAATGTAATATAGGAAGTAACTGAGAAGTTAATACAGGAAGTTGCAAAACAAAATACAAAAAAATACTACAAATGAATTCCTCAATAGAAGATACTACATCAATAACAGACTTACCAATGCAAACACTATTACAGATACATCGTCAGACCAAGAGGGGCGCATGACCTGCGGATTACTTATTAACAAAATAATAATCCGGAAATATTATTAACAAATGCAGCACAGCAAATAATACTTTCCCAAACCAGATAATACATTATCTGTCGTCTCAGACTTATTGCTGAATATGAGGAAATATAATTAAAGACAAGGAACTGTTACTTCTCAAAATCACATATCAAAGAAGCAATAATATTACATTGCTTCTTCTATATGTAAATCATCCGTATCTCTAGATATTTCCCGTGTCTCCATTGCAAAACGACAGTAAATAAAGATCATCTACCGCCAACTTACAATTGCCTCACACAAACAGTCGTATCATAGGCTCGCTTCTCCACCTTCATTATTGGAAAACATACTTTGAACCACCTGCGCAAATGCAGAGTCATTAACAAACCTTACCATAGTTTTCTTGTTTTTTATTAAATCTAGAAAGTCAAATGATATATCCCTGTAAGAGATATCTATATCATCCTGTGACCAACCTTTTATCTTAGTGATAAAGAGGTTAATTTCATTCATTATATCAAGTTGATGCTGCAATTCATTCTTTTGGGCTAATGTGCTTGCTATATTTTTTAATGTATCGTTATTGTTTGGCTCATCTTCATCCTTAATGTCTTTCTGTGACTGTATAATACTGCTTAGCACGCCCGATTGTGAACCACCCTTCAATGACTGTGACTGCACAAGAGTATTGTTCATTATACTTTCGCTTTCTATAGACAATTGAGAATATACAATATTTGTTGGATACTTATGTTCTCCAGTCCCTGTTTGAACTCCTCTGTTACAATGCTCTTGACCACCAATTGAATCTGGTGTTTTTTGTGGAATATGTATTACAGTCTTTTGATTATCCATGACATCTGGAATTTTGCCTTGAAATGGGTCGTCAGGTAAAGTTAAATCCACAGATGCATCGGTTGTATTTGGTGTTGGAAGTGAATGCGATGGATTATGTTCTCCAGTCTCTGTTTTTACTTCTTTGTTATTTAAATTCACGTCATCACCGATTAAATCTGATGTTGCCTCAGTATTTTGATCATCTTGGAAATTTGAAATTTGTTCTTGCAATTTCTTGTCAACTGAATCTAAAGGCAAAGGTGCCTTGATTGTATCTGTTTTTTGTTGTTGTATTTTTCTACCAAATTCGTCCAATTGTTTTTGAATTGCATCCAGAGAGGCTTTTATGCCATCTGTATTATTTTTTATATTTTCTAATTCTGTTTTCATATCATCTATGCATTGCTGATGTTGTTGTTGTATTTGCGATATTTGCTGTTGTACTGCATTTTGCAGATCTCCTAATACATTACTTAGATCGCTGATATCTTGACCTTGTTTTTGTGATTGTGTAGTGAGACTATTGATTCCTTTGACAAGATCATTAATTGCCGACATTATTTGTTTAGTACTGTCATCTAGTTTACCTTTCATTGTTTGCTTTTCTAACAATTCGTTGTCTTGATTGTTTTTTATCTGCTGTAACAGCCCTTGTATTTCTTGGTTATCTTTCTTTAGCTTTTCCATACTATCAGCTAAGCCACTCAGTTGTGCAAGATTTTTATCAAGATTATTAAAGCTGCCATCAATTTCACCTCCTAATCCATTAACCTTATTACTAAGACCATTAATTAGATTCATAAGTTGATCTATTCGCTCATTCATTATTATTGTCTTAGCTTGATCAGCTAAATCTTTCACTTCGTCTGCCTTTTTCTTTGCCTCTTGCAATCTATCTTTTATTCTTTGAATATCTTGCTCTTTTTTAGGTTGTTGTTGGCTTGGATTACCACTTGTCTGGTTCATTTGATTATTTTCGTTTTTATCTTCTTGCAGTTGTTGAGTAGCACCTTCTAACTCTTTCTCAGCTTCTTTCAGTTTTTTATCCGCAGCTCTTAACACCTCTGCACCATTGCCAGTAATATTTTTCTCACCAGTGAATATCGCTGTACGTTTTTCACCACATGCTTGCTCTTGCTCATCCTGACTGGCTGCACCACCTCTATCTTGTAATAATGTATTTGCAAATTCATATGCTCCTTTTGCCGCTTCTACTGCCGATTTAGCATCCAGCAATTTATCTTGTAGATCATGCAATACTTGCTGCCATTGCCTTTGTTCTGCCTGCATCTTGAGCTGTTTTTCCTCTTGTCTGCGCTTCTCTTCTTCTTTACGTTTTTGATCTGCTTCTTGTTTTTTTTTCTTGGCTGTATTAATTGCATCTTCTATTTGTTGTTTAAGTTTCGCTTGTTCATCCTGCACTTTGTCGATAGCTTCTTTACCTTTTGTGGCTTGCACAGATATATCATCTGCGTTAGTAGGTGTTTTTCCATCTAAATTATTGATTTTTTCTCCTATTGCACTTATTTTTCCGCTAAAATCTTGTTTTGAAGAACTGTTATCATCATCTGAAGACTCTTGTATTTCTTTTAACTGACTATTTAACTCAGTCAATACATCGTTGCCTCGAGTAAGCTCTTGTTTTTGAGTATCAACATATGAGCGCCAAATACCTAACAGTTTGTCTCTATCGTTCTGTATGCCTTGTCCTATATTTTGAGCTTGACGATCTGATATTACATCTTTAATGCTTTGTTTTAATTGATTAATTTTGTCATTCAGTTGTTCGATGCTTTGTTGGTCTTGTGCGTTGTTTCGCATTGCTTCTATTTCTTTTTGTATAACTTCTTTTTGAGATTGTAATCTGATTAATATTTGTTGTTTTGCTTCAATCCATGTCTCCTGTCTTACTGTTGCACATTCTTGTAGATTACTTAGTTCTTTTTCTGGTTGGTAAATTTTTGTTGTTTTAGTTGAATTAGTTGCATGCAATGTATCAGCATTTGATTCTGTGTAATCTTTGCTAACAATCTTATTAATAGCCTCAATATCTTCAATTAATTTTTTGTTTTGGCCTGATAAATTCTTTAAACTATCTATTTGATTAGATATATTTGGTAGTTGAGCCAAATCGTCTTTAAGATTTTCCAAGGCCTGCTCTTGTTCCTTCTTTTTTTCTTGTTTTTTCCGCTCCAACTCTTTTTCACGTTGTTTTTGTTTTTTATATTCACCAATTTTACTATTTAATGCATTTATTTCTTGGTATGTATCGCCTAATTCATTGTCAAGACTGTTAATAGATATATCTTCTAAACCTATATATTTTTTTGCATAATCTGCCAATTTGCCATATTGAAAATCCTTATCCAACACATGAAACTCTGCCAATTTGCCATATTGAAAATCCTTATCCAACACATGAAACGAAGATGAATTGTTTTTAAGTGTCTCGAGTGTTTCAAATATTTTTTTGTTATTTTGTTCTAACTGTTCGTGATTTCTACGCAGTTCTTCTTTTTGCTCATCAAATTTGTTTTGTATTGTACTTAATTGGTTTACAAAATCTGAATCAGAGCTGGAATTTTGTATGCCTGTTGATATATCATCTTCTATTTTACTGATAATTTCTCTTGTTTCTTTGATCATTGTTTCTATTGCTGCAGATCTATCTAGCATTCCCAAATGAAAGCCATATTCATTCGTAGTCCCACCTTGAACACTAAAATTTATCTTTTTTCCATTTTTATCATCAACAGCACCCTTGATTGTTTGTAAATTTTCTTCAACATCCTTTTGCTTTTTAGTACACTCCGCCCTGATAAATACTTTTACAATGTTCTTCTTTGCAATATCAATTTCTGATTGCAGATTGTATGATTGATATTCTGTTGATAAATCGTTTTGCATTTTTTGCATTTTTTGTATTGAGTCTCCAATTGTTGTGGTAGTATGTTCTTTGTTGTCTAATATTTTTTGTATTGAATCACTGTATTGTCCTATCTTGTTCTTCAACGATATAGCTTTGTCATGCATATCGTTTGTTGATACTAGATTTAACTCTTTTCTTAAACACGAGTCTTCTTTTAAGCGTGCAAGTACACATTCTATATCCCCTATTTCTTTTTCCATTTTTGTAATGTCTTCGTTTATTTTAGCCATCAAATCCAAAACTTCGTTTTTTAGTGTGTTTGCTGATTTGCAAAGATTATCTTTTTTACTCTTTGCACCAAGTAATTCTTGTTTTTCCCGATCAATTTTATCTTGTGCTTGACTTTTTATTTCCATAAGCTTGCCTGTAGCCCATTTTATGTAGTCCCCATTTTGATCATACCTTAATTGACTATCAATAAATTGCGATATTTTGTTGATATAATCCCCATACATCTTCATTTGTACATTCTCTTTTAACATTTTAGAAAACCATGTACCACCTTTCAATTCTTGAATATCTTTGAACGCTTGAAATTGCATTATTTCTGATTCTATGTTTAGCAATACAATCAAATCATTTGTTGTAATTCCTGTTCCAAATTTCTCTGCTTCTGTTTCTAGCATTTTTTTTAAGTTATTCTTGCTTAATGGATTAACTTGGCGACAGCGCTCTTCAATAATTTCTTCATATCTTTGTTTGTTTTTATCCTTTATCTGTTCTAATATTAATTCTGGAAACTCTGTTTCCATAATATAGGCTTCGTTTCTCTTGTCTTTGATTGTTTTCGTAAGTTTTGTTAACTCTTGTTGACGACCAGATAAAAGATTATTATTGTTTTCTATACCTTTTGATAAGATACATTTTTTTAAGTCCTCAAGAAAATATAATACTGTGTCTATATTATCTTTAAAATCAGAAATATACATTTCCTTAGAGCAATAAATAATTTTGGACAATGCATTAATTTTTTTTAATTCTTCATCACACTTATTGTAATTATTAATACATTTTTCAAATGCATTTTTTACTGTACTATAATCTTTGATTATATCTTGTTTGTTTACATCCTTAACCTTTTGATAATCACCTCTCAATTGTTTATTTGCTATAGGAAAGTTATTGTTAAAATGCGTGTCGTTTAATTTTCTGAGATTTTTTTTGTTGTCATAAATACCAACTTTTAATACATCATGTTTTATAGACAAAATCTTCAACATTTCTATTGCCGCAGAACCTGTATTACCAGCATCATTGGCACACTCTGCGTATAATTTTGCTATTGTATATCCTCCTAGCATTGCTTGCATTTTGATTCTTATTTCATCATCATTAATTTTTATCGTACCATCATCGTTTATATTCTTAATCAAATTCTGAATATCATCTACACTTCTATTATCTTGTTCACTATTACATTCTATTGATTTTTTTTTCAATTCTTTTATTTTTTCTGTTAATGACGAACAATCTAATGATACAGATTTGTCGTTTAACATTTTTTGATTTACTGCACGTAATTGTTGATTTTGGTGTATTACTTGTTGTTGCTGTGCAAATGGTTTGTTATTTAGAGCTATCGTCTTATACATCCCCCTCACAACAAAAACATCACTCATCATAGCAACAAGTATTACAGATGCTGCAAATCTCATAACTCTCTTATTCATAATAACCTCCTTGAAATAACTGATATTATTGTAAACAATTACTATGTATTAATACTAACATTTTATTTTATTAATATCAATATATTTTCTATACAATAGTTATTATTTGGTTAAAAAATAATGCAAAAAAATATTTTGCTTACTATATGAGTATATATACCATTACAAAATACTACTCGTGAATAATATAGCGTTTACGAAATATATACATACACACTCAGTGAGTATACCATATTGTAAGAATAAGTCAAGAGAACATAAAGAATAATTTTGTATTTCACGTTCTTGTGTTATTAAATCATTGATAAACCAAAACTTATCAATCGTTTATGTCTTGTTTTTCTTGATATCCATGCAAAAAACCGACGATACATCGATACATTAAACACAATACCAGCAACACATATAACTAAAAATAAAATTTTACGTATTTATTTTCTGGCTGAGACACAATCTGTGCTACAATGTATGTGTCTAAGTATCACAAAGGCCGAGTGGCAGAATGGTTATGCAGAGGACTGCAAATCCTTGTAAATCGGTTCAATTCCGGTCTCGGCCTCCATTTTCTTGTTCAAATCTTTATTTTTCATTGTTTTATTAAAATAAAACCATATCAAACAAAAAACAAATAATAAATATCTGAGATTAAATTTAATACAGAAGCTTTAATACTAATATTAAGATGACGTAGGATCTCACGGTACTAAGTGAACACCCAACGCATCAAGCAGTAAGGACTCTAGAAAGAAACGCCTATATTGCTACAACCACAATCTACGTGAATATTTTCTCCAGTAATTCCAGACGACATATCAGACAAAAGGAAAACGCAGGCGTCTGCCACATCCTTCTGTGTGACATTGCGTTTTAATGGAGATCTATTCGCATCATAATCTAATATTTTTGAGAAATCCCCTATTCCAGATGCTGCCAAAGTCTTGATTGGACCAGACGAAATAGAATTTACTCTTATGCCGTACTCCCCAAGATCTTTCGCAAGATACATAACGCTTGTTTCTAGAGCTGACTTTGCCAAAGCCATGACGTTATAGTTTGGCACAACCTTCTCTGACCCATAATAAGACAAAGTAACTATGCTTCCATTATCAGACATGAAAGGTCTAATGCACCTGCATATCTCCGTCAAGGAATAGCACGAGATATTCATAGTATTTAGAAAATTCTCTCTCGTTGTGTCGTAGTATTTTCCTGAGAGCTCATTTTTATCTGAGTATGCAATAGAGTGTACGACAAAATCTATCGGTCTACCAAGATTACGTGAAATTTTTTCAAAGGCCTCACATATACTTCCATCCTTCGATACATCGCACAAGACTGACTCCATACCCCCAAGCTCCAAAGCAATATCATCTATCTTAGCCTTGAAAGTATCTGTTTGTGCTGTAAATACAGACGTGGCCCCATTTTGTTTCAGAGATTTACCAATACCATGGGCAATAGAAAATCTATTTGCCATACCCATCACTATTCCTACCTTACCTTCCATTATCATTCTTCACCTTTAATTTTTGTAATATAAAATCATCAGTGATTTCAGCATCAATCAAAAATACTTTATCTCTTACCGAATGCCCATTATGAATACAGATAGACGTTTTCGGAATCGACATGAAATCACTTAACAAATTTATTATACACTTATTCGCCTTATTATTTTCTGGCACAGAAGTAGTTGACACACAAAGAAAACCGTTTGCAAGACCTGTCACCGAATTACATGGCGCTCTTGTCTTTACTCTTACATGTAAAAGTGTTTGAGAGTTTGCAATTTTTCTTGTTAAATTGCTTGTTTCCATACAGAAATCATCACATGTTCAAAAATATGGCGGAGAGAATGGGATTCGAACCCATGGTACGGTTGCCCGCACAACGGTTTTCGAGACCGCCCTATTCAACCACTCTAGCATCTCTCCAGGTAAATTATAAATTTTTGCACACAATTGTGTCAATTTTTTCACATACTTGGCACAACCTCAAAATATGTTAAAATATTAGAGTTCGAATCAATACACGAAATTATTATGTGTTTCAATAGATTAATTCATGTAAAACTGCTGATTGTATTGTTATTCTCAATCTCATTGTGTGGATCCAGCAATAATAAGACAGATGATACAAAAACAGGTGCTTGGTACAAAAAAAACTCCAATGCAAGTATTAACAAAATAGATATAAATGAGTACAAAAAAGCTATAGATGAAGCTCTTAATATTAAAGATTTAATTATAAGTATTAATGAAAAAGATGGAACAAGAACTGTCTTTGATAAGGGTGTACTAAAGAAAGATAAATTTAACCCCGAAGGTTCATTCTCAAAATCCATAACAAAAGAAATTTTTCTGAGTTATGCGCGGGAAAAAATAATAAAATCTGAAGACAAAGAAGAATTTAAAAAATTTTTAAATAAAAAGCTTGGAGAAATACCTGAGTTTTACAATTGTATAAATCACCTAATATCAATAAACAAACTAAAAAAATCAATCAAAAACATACAGATTTGGCAATTATTGTACAACAAATCAGGATTAATAAGTCCAGGAGATACTGCCACAAGAAAAAAAATTACCTACGGTCTTAAGTTCCTAAGAACATTACGTAAAATCAATCTAGCATCCAGCAAATATGAATACATCAACGAATCACAATTCCAGGATTCATTTGTAAAAAACATAAATTTATCAATTTTTAATCACAATAAACAACTTTTTAATGTATATCAGTATAGCGATACAAATGACTTGTTTATGACAAGAATTCTAATGGATCTAGCGGGAAAATCATATGGAGAAATATTGAATGATTTTGCCAAGAAAAATAATTTTAAAGATATAAAAAATCTGCCAACAAACAAAACACTACAGGATGCCATAGATGAAGACGAAAGCATAAATAAATACGCAAAAAAGGATAACGACAAGATGCTTTTTATAACACTTAGATACGATATTCCTGTATCAGTAATAAACGGATCTTCTTCTGTTTTAACGACAATATCCACACATGAAAAAATTATTAGACATTTTGCAAGCGAAAAAAGTTCTCTATACACAGCATACAAACTTGTAGGAGAAAAAGCTTTTGTTATAGATGGACTAGATAGATACAACAGGCTTGGAGTAGTAGACGCAGGTTTTCAAGTAGACAAAGACAACAACATAGATAAAAATGGAGACTATGGCGTTTTCTGTGATATGAGGTCTTGCGCCATATACATTAGATCCACCGATACAGTAATTACAGCATACACAAAAGAAGAGGATTTTTCTTTAAAAACAAACCATAATAAGCTTTCTAAGGTAATTGAGTACATAATAAAATCAGAAAACCAAGAGCTATATATCAGTATTTTGAAATCAAAACTACTTGACGCTCAGAATAATAAAAGAACAAAAAAGTAAACTTATTATTTAGTGGAAATTGTTATATCAGGCCACACTTACCACCCAATACAACATAATTGTCTCTGTATTCAACATGCAATATACCCCCCCTATTTGACAATTGTTGCGCAACCATTTCTACTTTTCCTGTTTTGATACTCCAATACTTTGCTAATCTACAATGTAGTGATCCGCATACAGGATCTTCATATATTCCAACTGAAGGAGCAAAATAACGAGAGCAGAAATCTATACCAGAGCCAGATGACAAACTAGTAACAGCCATAGCCCTAAATCTTGTCTTGATTATTGCTTCATGATTCGGGATAACCATTGACACAGTATCATCATCTTTCACAACAAAAAAACATAATGTATCGTCAGACATCACATCAACAACATCATCATGTTTTATACCTAAATATGGTTCAGGATCAATTTCACATCTATCAAAACTCTTTGTAGGCATTGTTATATATACCATATCTTTATCTTTATTGTAGTATGATTTTATAAAACCATCACTAAATATCATATTTATTGTTTCGTCTTCTTTACATATATTTTGAGAAAAAATCAAATAACATGCAGCAAGTGTAGCATGCCCGCAGAGCGGAGCCTCATCTTTTGGTGAAAACCATCGTATACAGAATACATTGTCATAATTAAAATTTTTATCTATATTTTGGAAAACAGCATGATTAGGCCATATAGATTTAATATATTCCATATACTTCTTTTGTTTATCGCATTTTAATACAAAACAAGTCTCAGACCAATTATATAATGCCGCAATACCTTGCATCTTTTCTTTTGTATAAAATACGTCATCCAGGATACATACTCCAGCTGGATTACCAAGCATTCCAAGATCGTAATCAACAAATGCATCTACACGAGATATCATATTTTTCTCCGTAAAATATATTGTATCTACAGTTGTTACCAATCACAAACTCAAAGATACACACAAGATCCACAAAAACATTTTAACAAATTTCATTTTATTAAAATATAATTCCGCGATATTCTTTTATCTTGAGTTTTCAAACAAAAATAGATATCCAAACCATACTAGATATGAAAGACAAGATATACAAAAACCAGACAGAAGCCATTTTTTATTCGAAACATATCCTAATCCACAGATAGGAGGAGATGCTGTACTAGAATAATGGGTTATCATCGTACCAATTGAATTAAAAAAAGCCAAAGACATTGCAACCATATTTATGTCAAGACCTATTGAAACACCTATTCTTATGAATAATAGATAAAATGCTACTGCACCAGCGCATTCGCTATTAAAGATTAACTTTGTACAAATGTAAATAAAAGACAAAAACATCAAAGAACAAAATTTGTTATTCATAAAAACAAAAGGTTTCACAAAATCACTAATAATATTGAAAAAACCACCCAAAGACAACTGATCCACAAAACACAAAAATAATCCAATTGTTGCACATGATCCAAGAAGATCTCCGTCAACTATATCGTCTTTTTTTATAAGTCCAAACAAAACCATTACAACAAAACCAAGTACAGCTGTTGTCATCATGGATACATGGATCTTATCGGAAAAAAACCACAACAAGAGCATAGATAAAAACACAAGTATTATGCTTTTTTCATCTTTGTTAAATTTGCTTTCTGTATCTTTATTGATTTCACAGGGAATATCACAATATTTTAACCCATGATTGCTAAATAATTTAACAAAAAATGGTAAACACATTACAAGAAATATACATGGCAATATAGTATATTTCATCCAAGACACAAGTGTTATATTACTTCCAAAATCTTTTGCTATATCTAACATAATCTTGTTTGCAGTTGCTCCTGTTAAAAACGCAGCACTACATATTGAATTGCAATATCTATACAGAATAGATAAATATCCACCTATCTGGGATTCATTTATATTTTTATGTTTTGCATGTATAGATTTTGACAAAGAACTAACAATAGGAGCACCAAGACTACTTGCTCTTGCTGCGTTACTTGGAACCATAACAGAAAAGAAAAACTCCAAAAAACACAGACCATAAGACAGGAGAATTATATTTCTCCCACATAATTTTATAAAAATACTTGTAATACGCTGTATTATGGATGTATTCTTTATAACATTTGAAATTGTAAGCATTATAAACAAAAACCAAGTTGTACTATTTTTAAATCCCGTAAAACTATCGTCTATTGTTATTGCTCTAAACAACCCAGCAACAATAAAAAAAGTAAGTAGAACTATATAACTTTCAGCTAAATCAAGAACTATACCAAGTATTGCAAAACAGAAAAAAATAAACAATTTCCAGGTTTGTATTTGAAATACATCTGGACAAGGTAAAAACATTGTACATAAGATAGAACAAAGAATTATAAGACAAAGTTTTATATTTTTCATACCTAGATTAACAATTTCGTGTGGTGCTGAAAAGAGGATTCGAACCCCCGACCTACTGATTACGAATCAGTTGCTCTACCAGCTGAGCTATTTCAGCGCATATTCTTCATTGTATCATATATGAAAAAAAATGATACATTGTTAACTATTTGTTAACTATTTGTGCAAAACAATGTCCATGAAAAATTATCATAAACATTTTAACCATTTGTTAATAAATTAATTAACAAACACAAAATAATGAAAATCTTGATATTTTATAAATTATCAACACAATCACATGAACAATAAAAACAACAAAAAACAATATGATATAATTTTTATTATTTTAACATCATATTGTTAACATGATTAGTAAAATCCAGTCACGTATAGAAGAATATATAAAAGAAATAAAAACAGCTAATAACCATAACGAACTTAATTCTATAAAGATCAATACTCTTGGCAAGAATGGAATTATTAAAAATTTACTAAAGGATGTTTTAGATAGAGAATACGATGATGATGTCAAAAAAAACGCATTTGATTATATAAACAAAGTAAAACAACAAATAACCCAAATGATATTAAAAAAAAAGACAGAAATAGATGATTTTATACAAAATTCAAAAATAAATCTAGAGTATATAGATGTAACATTACCTGTGAAGAATAACAATATTGGTACTAGACATATACTATCTAGTATGGTAGAAAAAATAAGAAAATACTTTATTTTTCGTGGGTTTGACGTAGTTGATGGACCTGAGATAGATAGAGAATTTTACAACTTTGACGCATTAAATATAAAAAAAACCCATCCAGCAAGACAGTCATGTGACACATTTTACATTCATGATGACTGGCTTTTGAGAACACAAACATCTACAATGCAAATAAGAGAATTATCAAAAAAGACTTTGCCAGTTAAGATGGTTTCAATAGGTAGAGTATTCAGATGCGATAGTGTAGACTCGACTCATTCTCCTATTTTTACTCAGATGGAGTGTCTCGTTGCCGGTAGAGATCCAATTTGCATAGGAAACCTAAGACACGAGTTGATAAATTTTTTGTCTTTTATTTTTGATAACAAAAATATTGATATAAGATTTAGGACAAGCTATTTTCCTTTTGTTGAACCTGGTATGGAAGTTGACTGTTTGTATAACGGTTCTTGGTTAGAGATTGGTGGAGCAGGAATCGTTCATCCAAATGTATTTTCAAATTGTGGTATAGATGGTAAGGTATATGGATTTGCTTTTGGTCTTGGGATAGAGCGTATTGTTATGATAAAAAATAATATCAACGATATTAGGTTTTTATATGATACTGATGTAAGAATATTGAGGGGTTTGTCTTTGTGATTAAATGTATTTCTTCGATGCTTGACGTTTATTTTTTTATGTGGTAAAATTCCATTGTGAAGCGGGATAGAGCAGCTTGGTAGCTCGTCAGGCTCATAACCTGAAGGTCGTTGGTTCAAATCCAGCTCCCGCAACCAATTTCTTTTTTTGTGTGTCTAGATGGGTTCTAAATCTAGTTTAATACAAAACCTAACAAAGTATCCGTTTAAATTCTCGTTTACTAAGGCTCTTGATGTATTGCTTTCGTATTCTGGAGTAAATGTTAGCAATATAAAATACAAAGATCTTTCTGTTGTAGATATATACAGTTCATGTAATTTACAATCTAAATTTTGTGATATAGAAAAAGTTAATATTGAAAATAATAAAAAGTATTCTATTGCCGCTAATTTGGTTGGAATTGTTGGCGTAGACTCTGTAATGACGGATGAATATCTTGAAAAATATATTTTGCATCAAGACAGAGAAACAAGAGAAGCTATATTTGATTTTCTCAATATTTTGTCAAACAGCATCTTGTCTCTGAGATACTTATTCTTAAAAAAACATGATGTAGAGTGTCTTTCTTCTGATATGCAAAATTCATCGATAGGAATGATATCACTCAGTCTATCTGGTATGGATTATTTCTCAAAACAAGATCATGATAGTTTTCAAAATCAAGACGAAGATAGTTATTTACAATACAAAAAAAATCAAATACAGGATCAGTTATATACAACTGTACAGAATTTTTTATGGAGTTGTGCAAGATCAGGCGAAGGTCTGAGATGCATATTATATGGTTTTTTTAAGGTTCCTGTTTATGTTGAACAATTCGTGGGATCTTTTGTTGAAGTTGATGATGACTTGAGAAGTAAAATAGGAATAAATGGATCGTATAATGTTTTAGGTATTAATACTTATCTTGGAAGTAGTGTTTGGGATTCTTCTGTTTGTATAAATATATTGGTTGGTCCCCTGGAATACAGTCAATATGTTGAGTTTTTACCTAAGAAATCTGAGTATGATAAACCATCATCTACTCTAGAGAAGATGAAAAAAATAATCAGAGACTATGTTCCAATGAATTATTCGGTAAGGATATACATATTTTTGGATAGAGGTTCAGTTGGGTACTCAGCCTTGAATATGTCAAGTCGTCTTTATCATGATGCATTTATAGGTGGTAATAAATACAACTATAATACTTTTTTTATGGAAGAAATATAATGGCAGGAAAAATTATTGTAAAGCAGGTGAATATATTTGGTGATATTCATGAAGACGTCAGTAAATTATCTGGGTCTGATTCATATAAAAATGTTTCATCAACAAGAAAAACAAATTTACCGGTTTTTAATATTTCTTCATGTGTTGATTTTGATGAAGCATCTAAGAATTCAATATTAATACATAGAATTTTACAGAGAAATTGTGTACAAAGTAATAGAAACAAAGATATGTGTTATGTATTTTTGAACGAATTGTATGTTAAGAGAGGAAATATAGATGCCGGCTCTTCTGCAAGGGATTCAATGATAAAGTTTTATGTTTGTAAGTAGATGATTGACCTGTCTATGTTTTTTGTATAGAATCTCCTTATATGGGGTCATAGCTCAGCTGGGAGAGCGCTACAATGGCATTGTAGAGGTCAGGGGTTCGATCCCCCTTGACTCCACCATATTTTTGTTTTTTTCTTTCTATGTCTTCTGTAATCTCTTTGGCTCTGAGGATAATACAAACCGTCTTATGTCTTTGTTAAACTCAATATTTTATATATCCCCAATAACAATGCTATAATAAAAACACACAAGATAAATCAATACGATACAAACATGCCCAAAATAGACTACGAAAAAATAAA
>CANBDL010000020.1 GCA_947367345.1 uncultured Alphaproteobacteria bacterium
TAATTGTATTTTTATGTGTAGAAGATATATTAGTTAATTTGGTACATAATTCGTCATATCTGTTTTTATCTATTGGTGCATACTTATCCTGCAGACAGTACTCACTGAAAATTACAAATTTGAACAAGTCTTTATATTTTTCATCTGTTAAAAATGTTAGTTCTTTTGGACGCTTATTAACATAGTCAGCAACATAAGTTAATATTTCATCTGTAGGAGTGTAATCGCTTTTATGATCACACCTCTCAACAGATATAATCAAGAAGCCATTATTTTTTACATCATATACATTGTTAGTTGCTTTATCCAAGGCTTCATTAAATGCCTTAAGATTGTCTTTAAATTGTTTTTCTATTTGTTGTTGTTCTGCATCGTCATCTTCTTTTTTGTCTTCATCATTATTATTGTCTTGATTATTATGATTTTTGTTGTTGCCACCGTTAACAGCTGTATCAGTAGTGCTCGGTTTACAACAACTACAACCAATACCACAATAAACGCCTCCAACAAATACATCACAAATGCACAAACAAAATAAAATTAATACAAATCTTTTATAAAACACAAAAACATACCAACAACATTCTTGCTTTATTGTCACACAATATAATTAATATTTAGTTACTCCATACAATAAGTATTTCTGGCACAACACAGAAAACACAAACCACCCAAAACATAAAAACACAAAGCAAACCAGCATCCATGTTACAATACTCATAGCTATTAATAAAATCATAGGCATACAATGTCAGGCCATGACTCAAGCAAATCTAATACAACAAACTCTCCACAATCCCAACTAACAAAACAACTCAAAGACACAGTATTCCTACCAAAAACCAAGTTCCCAATGAAGGGAGATATGGCAAAGAAGGACCTTGAGATACTCGAGACCTGGAAGCAAAAGAACCTATACAAAGCCATACGAGAAAAATCCAATGGCAGGCAGAAGTACATCTTGCATTACGGACCACCGTACGCAAACGGGCAAATACACATAGGTCACGCACTTAGTGGAGTACTCAAGGATGCATTCAACAAGGCCCATCAGATGTTGGGGTGTGATGCACCTATGGTGATTGGCTTCGACTGCCACGGTCTGCCGATCGAGTGGAAAATCGAGGAGACATACCTCAAGGAAGGCAAGAAGCGCGCAGAAGTGCCGGTTGATGAGTTCATGAAGAGATGCCGTAATTTTGCTGACGAGAATATAAAGCTGCAGATCGAGGGATTCTCGAGGCTCGGGATGGTGTGCGATTTCGAGAACCATTACCGCACAATGGCTCCGAAGTCCGAGGCAGCCATACTCGCGACCTTCTACAAGATACTCAAGAAAGACCTGATATACCGAGGCAAAAAGCCTGTCATGTGGTCAGTAATAGAGAAGACCGCCCTCGCCGAAGCAGAGCTCGAGTACAAGAACAAGATATCGGACGCGATATTCGTGAAGTACCAGGTCGCCAAGACAACCAACGACCAACTCAAGGACGCATATGCCGTAATTTGGACCACGACCCCTTGGACCATCCCAGTCTCCATGGCTATATGCTACTCGGACAAGATTGAGTATGTGCTTGTGGGCGTCCCATCTCACGGCAAGCTCATAATCGCCAAGGACCTACTCGATCAATTCAAGCTGGATGCTAAGATCGACGACCAGCTCAATATAATATGTACAGTTTCACACGAGGACCTGGCACAGCTAGAATGCCGTCACCCTCTATACTCAGACGGCTTTGCCGACAGGGTTATAAAACTCTTCCAAGGCGACCATGTTACAGCTGATGCGGGTACAGGCTTGGTTCACACTGCTCCGGCCCACGGAGTCGAGGACTTCGAAGTAGGTAAGAAGCACGGCCTAGAAGTATTGTGCGGTGTTGAAGACGACGGAATCATGAGCAAGTGCACAATGCAATTCGCTGGGGAGCATGTTTACAAGGTCAACGACAAGGTAATCGACGCTCTCAGCCTGGCCGGTACACTTGTCGCGCACTACAAGATCGAGCACAGCTACCCACACTCGTGGCGCTCCAAAAGCCCTCTCATATTCCGCACGACAGACCAATGGTTCTTGTCCATTGATAAGATACGCAGCACCCTACTCGAGGAAGTCGGCAAGACCCAGTGGTTCCCGGGCAACTACGTCAACCGTATCAAGGGCATGATCGAGAAGCGCCCTGACTGGTGTATCTCGCGCCAGAGGGTTTGGGGTGTGCCGATCGCCCTATTCATCCACAAGGAAACCAACGAAATACTGCAGGACGACAAGCTATTCGACAAGATAATCGCAACGATAGAGGCCGAGGGAATCGAGTCATGGCGCACGCACGATGCCTCGTACTTCCTGGCAGACCTCGGCTACGATCCGGCCCAGTACAGACAGGTTATGGATACTATCGAGGTGTGGTTCGACAGCGGCGCCAGCCATAATTATGTGCTTGAGGGACGCCCAGACCAGTCTTGGCCGGCTGACCTATACCTTGAGGGATCAGACCAGCACAGGGGTTGGTTCCAGTCCTCCCTAGTTGTGGCATGCTGCACAAACGGCTCGGCCCCTTATAGACAGGTCGCAACCCACGGCTTCGTACTCGACAAAGAAGGCCGCAAGATGTCAAAGTCCATAGGCAACACAGTCTCACCTCATGATGTAATGGAGAAGAGGGGTGCAGATGTACTGCGTCTGTGGGTCCTCAACTCAGACTATGCGGAGGATACAAGAATCGGAGATGAGATACTTGATGGTCAGCAAGACGTATACCGCCGCTTCAGAAATACACTGCGTTATCTCCTTGGTGTCCTGAGCGGCTATGATGGAAGTGATGTTGTATATGATGACCTGCCTGAGCTCGAGCGCCTTATGCTACACCAGCTGCATGAGTTGGATGGGGTTATGAGAGAGTCCATTGCCCAATACAACTACAAAACCTTCATAACCGCGCTGCATAACTTCTGTACCAACGATCTATCATCCTTCTACTTCGATATTCGTAAGGACTGCATCTACTGTGATGGTGCGTCATCGTCGAAGCGCAAGGCATGTCTGTATGTCATGAACCAGCTCTTCCTGTGCTTGGTACACTGGCTAGCACCTGTTATTAGCTTTACGGCCGAAGAAGCCTGGAAGGAGTATTGTGCTCTTGGTATTCTTGGAGATGCTTGTGGTGATGACTGCTGGAGTATCCACATGAGAGACTTCGTTACTGTTGATTGTGAGTGGTTTAACGCAGGCCTATACGACAAATGGTCATTGATACGAGACATCCGCAGTACCATGTATTCTGTAATCGAGAAGGTTAGAGCTGACAAGATCATAGGATCTAGTTTAGAAGCTGAGATAAGATATTACACCTGCCAAGACCACATACGCAGCCTAGTCGAAACACATGAGTTTTTAGATGTTGCTATGGTATCTCGTATTGTCTTTGATGAATCTGTTAAATCTGATGAACTAGTCTGCAAAGATCTACATGTGAAGTGTAGATGTGTGAAGAGCGATGCTATGAAATGCGATCGCTGCTGGAAATGTTTGGATGATGTTACTACAGTTGATGTAAGTGACTATGGAGATGTGAAGCTGTGTGAGAGGTGTAGAGGGACTGTTGAAGGGTAGATAAAGCTACCACATATGATTAGAGACAATAAAGCTGCCTTATTGGTGGCTTTTGTTTAATTTACAGCACAACGCAACCACATCGCACACAACAACACGACCTACTCTTGCTTACCAATACACTAATTAAAGCTTCTTTTGTATTTCTTGTATGTCCTCTTCTGGCAGCCCAGTTCCCTGGGATATCTTTTTAATAGACAAGCCCATATTCAGTAAGTTCCTAGCTACCTCAATCTTCGCATTCATCATTCCTTCTTCTCTCCCAATCTCCATTCCCTCCTCAATGCCCTCTTCTTTGCTCTTCTTATTTGCACTATTAAAATCACATAAAGCCTTCAGCCTGTCATTATAATCTACCCTCGATTGTTTGTCGTGGCTTAAATATTCCAGCTCTTCAAACGCCTCTTGGATAGTTGGTTCTTGTGTTAATAGTTCTTGCGGTATAGTTTTTGGATCCTTTATGAATGCCATCCAAGCCGAAAATATATCGTTCAGAACCTTTTGTGGCTCCAAATCCAGCTTGGGTAATTCTATGAAGAAATGTCTCGTTACATCGGTCATTATTTCTATATCATCTTCACCGTTTTTCTTGAACATATACACTGCCTCATGCATACATTCCTTTCTTGTTGTTATGCTCTCGTTCATGATCCATATTGATATTATCTTTGGTATCTCGTCGTAAGATTGCCCCGTAATTATTGTATTATCCCTTACAATTGTCGCTTGGTTGTATATCGACCTTGCGAAGATACTGCCAGTATTGATACATTGCATCTCAACATTTACTATAGTTCCATCATCTATGGTGGCTTTAATATCTAACACTACAGTCTTACCATCAATGGATGTTCTCTTATGCTCCGTGGGGTCTATCTGTACGTCCTTAACATGTGGTCTCCCCTTTAATATTGCGTTAAGTAGAGATATAAGGACTGGTTTATGTTTTTCGGAGCCGAATATCCTGCAGAACACAAAGTCGGATGTCGGTGGCAGTAGGTCATATGTACTGTATTTGTTTGGGCGTAATTGCGATTCTATAGACCGTATCGACATTATTTTATCCCAAAGTATCTTTGTAATTATGTATAACTATTTTAGCATATGCATGTGTTATTCGGCAATGTCGTATCTCCTTATGATGTTGTCGAGAAGCGCGGTGCCGACGTACTGCGTCTGTGGGTACTCAACTCGGATTACGCCGAAGATACCAGAATCGGCGAGGAGATACTGGACGGCCAGCAAGACGTATACCGTCGCTTCAGGAATACACTGCGTTATCTGCTCGGGGTCCTGAGCGGCTATGATGGAGGTGAGGTTGCCTACGAAGACCTGCCTGAGCTCGAGCGCCTTATGCTACACCACCTGCATGAGTTGGACGGGGTTATGAGGGAGTCCATCGCGCAATACAACTACAAGACCTTCATAACAGCACTGCACAACTTCTGCACCAATAAAGAGATCAGGTCTTACGCAAATGATATCGCTAAGAAGTATGGTGTAAATGTTTGATAATGTAATTAGAAACTCAGTTGTATATTACAATAAGTATTGCAAAATTATACTTATTGTAAAAAAAGATATCACAAAAAACGACTATACAACATATGAAACATAAGATACGTTGTTATTAAAACATACTAGAACTAAAATCAACGCAAACCATCTTTTATTATTGGCGGCAAATTAATATATTCTATGTTGCTTTTATAGTTATAATTATATTTACTTATATAATTATTTTTTGATATATGTTGTAATATATACACTGCGTCTTGTACTTTATTTCCAAATAACTGGAGACATCGAAATAAGTCACTAAAAGCGTTTTGTATTGCGTCCATATTTTTATCATTATTTTCATCATTTTTTGATATAAAGTTACAAATGTTTTCCTGTATTTCTTTTATATTTTTTACTGCTTCTTTTTGCTGAATCTTGTCATAAGTTTTATTTTGTATTTGTTTATTTTTCTTTTGTTTATTTTTTTTGTTAATATCTGTGTTAAGCTCTGTTATTGTTGTGTTGTAATTTTCAATCAATGTCTGTGCAGGTTCAATAATTAAATCTATCAATATAGCGGATTTAATAATCTCATTGTTATTACTATCTTCTGAAGAATTAAAAATCTTATATAATCCAGAGATTGCTTCAGAATATTTTCCTTCTTTTATAAAACATAATGATTGCCTGTATTCTTCTGTATAATTATTTTCTTGTATACTATTACTATGTAACACTGTAGAAGTAGATATGTATATTGGTGCCGGTATCCTCTGTCTAGACATACGATTTTGCTCTGAATACAAAGATGCAACATATGCCTTCTTTTCTTCTATCATTTTTAAAATATTGTTTGATTTTTTGTTATTGAGATGCATGTTTTGTATCATTTCAAAACGTTGTCTTTGTGTACTATGCATACAATTTGTTTCGGTATTCAATAAAATACATGTAATATAGCAACAATATAATATTTTATTCATAAAAGCCTCCATTAAATAGAACTCGTACATCTTATTGTTGGCTCAACACCATCTGTTGGATCTTTACGTTGTACATGTTTGTCGATATACGATTTAACAACTTCTTTATATATTTCTCTTGGTGTGTTAATAATATTAGATATCGTATCTTTTGTCTCGTCAGTTTTTTCTAATTCTCCTGTATACAGATCATAGTAAAACCTTATATTAATTTTATTGCTCAAGAAATCATTTATATCATCTTGCCGTGAATTTTTGAACTCTTCTATATTGCTTAACAGTTGAGACTCTATTTCAAATGTTTTTTCGTTTAGTTTATCAAAATATGGTTTTAAATCAAAGTTAACACCAAAACCATACATAACATCCGTTTCAAGATTATTGCCATGTAATTGTACCTTACGATCATCTTTGTTGCCGTAAGACTTTTTGATAGCTAACAAAAATTCATCTTTTGGGAATTTACTGTCTTTAGCGTGATTTTTGCAAAACAAGTCATCAAGCGCGTTGAAACTTAGATGTTGTAAAACATGCTTTAATTCATGCACAACAATTCTACAAGATTTTAATATATTTGTTTTAAAATATGAACTATTACCATCTATATTTTTTAATGAATATGTTTGCAGTTCTTTTGGTCCAAAAATATACTTTGGATCTAAGTTTAAAATACATCTAGGAAGAAAGTCGCAAAATGAGCAGCTATTCTGAACATTTTCTTCGATATTAAAAGATATTTTATAATGCTGATACATTATATCTGTAACGTTATACATGAATTTAGCTCTTTTGATAATATCATCTGTTCTTTTGTAAGGGCTTGATAGTTTATATGACATTATTTCATTAAACGATTTGATATAATCCATTCCGCAATCTACAAGTAAATAAATCATAGCACACGAAAACAATTTGTGGTCATCATTATTTTCATTGCATAGTCTGTACGCATCGCTATCAATAAACTTTTGTACAATTGATTGTAGATAAAATTGTTTATATGGTGTGTCTTGGTAGACTTCTGGATCGCACTGTAAAACAATAAAATTATATAGTTTACTTATGTTTGCGTTAAAATCATTGGCGTCTAAAAGAGATAAATTGAATAAATATAAATTTGATTCTATGTAGTTAGTCATCTGTGATAAAAATTCTCGTCTATGATTTATGATTGAATATATTGTTGCTACTAGCTCTCTTCCTGATGGTATACAAATAATTTCTTCAATAAGTTTTGATACCAAATATGAATGAATACCGTTTCCTTTGAAATCACACATTGAGATAAAACACTTTAACAAATCACTGTCTGATTTTTTAATTACATTCTCATATTTTTGTTTGATGGAATTGTATTCCAAGTGATCACAAATATACATAGTCTTTGTAAATTCCTCATACAAATTTGGAATAACACTATTTGTTGTGTTTATACACATTTTGTTTTTCATTGGTGGCGCACTAGTTAAGTCTATTGTGCTGCAAGTAGTACAATTACTGCAATTAAAATACAATGCAATTAATGCAGTAATCAATTTATTTGCAAAATTAGGCATAACCAAATCACTCACAAGGATATAAATCTGATGTCAGTATTATGATACAGTACTTTCATATCAAATGTCAAGTTGATTATTTTTTTTAATATCTATGACTTCAGTTTTTGTAGTAAACGATATAAGTATAAAACCAAAATATATACTCTGCATATCTACAGTTCTGACGATATCAGCGATTGGGATGATGTATATCAAATCGAAACAAAACATAAATCAAGAGCTTGCATCAGAGGCATTGTATAATAAAGCACGCGCAAGAGTCAAAGAAATTGGTGATGTAAACAAGGTACTCCTGGAAGCTATACAAAACAAAGACAAGGCGATGATGCGTGTTATACAGTGTGGAAAAGATGTTATATATGACTTGTATTGCAACATAGACTTGGCGGATGATGCAATAGAGGCGATAAAACAAAATCCTGAATTTATAATAAAGAACATGCGTATACAACATGTGTTTTTCTTTGCTGTACAGTATGGAATTATCGAGCTTGTGAATGTGCTAGAGAAGCATCCGGAGTGCTACGAGGGATACTATGTTTGGTTTGATGGTTATCCATACTGTCTACTAGTTCTAGCAGAAAGATTTACAAGATATTATATAGCAATGCTAATACCTGATAAAACAGCACAATCAGTCAACAAATCTCTAAAAGAGTTTCTGAAATCTATGCCTAAGAACAAGATCAAAACAATAACATGTGACAGATGCAAAGAGTTTTCTGGATACAAAGAGATAGAAGCACTATTCAATACAGAAATATATTTCACTGCTCCATACTGTGCATGGCAAAATGGAACAATAGAAAACATAAACAGACAGTTAAGAAGATATTATCCTAAATCAACAAATATATCAATGATAGATACAGATGAACTAAAAAAGAATGTAGATAAGATAAATCAACAATTGAGGAATACACATACTAATACTACAAGAAAGACATACAAAATACCACACAACAATAACCGATGAACATATCAAGGCCTTATAAGAAGACATATTAATAAATATGAAAAACTATTGGCTGCTTAGGTGTTTGGGATAGGTGTTGCAGTTGGGATTGGAATGTGCAAGTTGTAATAATTGTAAAATGCGATATAATTATTACGTAAGAAGATTTTGTTTTTTGTTTATTCATATTTTGGAGGTTATATGAGGCGAGTTTTATCTGGAATTATATACCTTTCTTTATTTTGTTTTGATATATGTGCATCTAGTAAGCTGACTAAATTACATAACGAAATTTATAATTCTATGAAAAGCGATAATATTAATATTGGCAAAGACAGTAAATTCAATTTTATAACTTTATGTAACATAAAGCAACAAAATGATGATGATTTTTTTGTTAAATCCATTAATAGCGCTATAACTTTCTTACTAAGAAATAAAAATCAGATACATATAGTCAATCATCTTGCAGGCAATGAAGTATCATTTATTAGTCTCTTTAATAAGATTAGTAATGTACTTAAAGATATCAAGAATGATATTAATTTTGTTATTTTGGAGGAAATGTTTTTTTCGCAGAAATAAGCCTCTAACATATAATCATCGCGGCATTATAGAGTAATTTAACAGACGTATATCTTGTAATTATCCTACTACAATTTTTATTTTAAATTATTTATATGAAAATGATGCACCAGAAGGACAACAAACATTAGAACAAATGAAGAAATATCGAGACTTTCTAATGGATTTATTTGTAATAGATGATAAAAATTGTGATTATAAAAAACAACATTTACAAGCCATAACTGATAGAATAAATAATAAGAATACGCGAGATATAAAGATACTAAAAAATGAATCAGTAGCGATATCCAATGGTAATATATTATTCAAACATTTAAAAAAATCTTACTGCAGAGAATATATATTTGGCGCAATAAGCGGTAATTACATTTATATCAATGGTGACGGACGATCTATGCGTATTACAGATAATAATTTATCAAATCTATTGATGCAAAAAATTTATCTTGAAATATGCTTTGTTTTAAAAAGAGGTATTGGGATGCGCGTAAAATTTCGTATGCAAAACGATAATTCTCATGTAGATAGATTGCTTTTGTATATCAATCACTCAAATATAATACATATTTCAGATTCCTATTGTATGCAAAATTTACCATGTAATGCTGTCCCAATCATTCATTGCGATAGATCTTATGGGGATGGTAGTTATTGGAATAAAATGTCAAATTTAGGAGTTGAGCATAGAGATAGATTCAATTTTATTAATTATCTTACAGATGATATTTGTAGTATCTTTGGATTCAAATTATGGCAATCTGCGACACTTGTTCCGCACCAAAATGCACGCATACAAAAAAAATGACGATCACTTGTTTAAGTGTATAAAGATAACAAATATTATTTAGTATATTAGGTGGTTTATTATGATTATTAACTTTCAAAAACTTTTTATCTTTTGCCTGTTTGCTATTGTAACGAATGTTTTTGGTACATGTTATGATATTGACAAACAAATTAGAAACGGATTTTACAACGAATGCAATCTTGTAATTTTAACAACATCTAATATGCAACAAATGAACGTTCAAATAAATTGCAAAGATCAAATTTTTGAGCACAAGACGGATGCAAGACAGTTTCTTGAATATACAAAATTCATACCATTTAATCAATCTTGTATAATTGATTGTAGGGTATGTATATTAAAATGTATCTTTAATTACATAAATAGTAAATGCCGCTGCAATGAACATAGAGATAATATATGCAAGTTTATTAATACACATATGGTATATAAATGTGGAAATAATCCTAACTTCAGTATGTGTATTAATATAGATCAGGATAGAATTAATCTCATACAAAATGCGTTAGGTGATGTATATCAGGAATATAATGGGAATTTTATAGTTAGTTACTACTCAAGAATCGCGTTTAGGCAAAGGTATGTATACATAATACTACGCCCGAGCAACATAAAAATACATAATCTCGACAAAAAGAATGCAGCCTTAATAAAAATATATGATGACTATATTGCCAAAAACAACGGAATAAATAGAAAAAAAATAAAATATGCGGAATATGAGTATGATACAGGTTTAATTCCAAGCAATCCATCTGAAATATTCAATATTACTGGCAATAGGTATATAAATGTTATTAATGGACATACCAGTATAAATGCTATTAACGAATAAAGCAATAAGTTTTAATTGCAATATTGTTATTTTAGTTTGTATACTTACTACTTACAACCTAATTAAGTTAATATTGAATTTTGTAGATCAATAAATGTACTGTAGAACGATATACTGGTAAATTGGTATTTTTGAGTTTATCAGTATTTCGCTGATTTTTATATTACACAATATAACGTTTTGTCGCAAATTGCAATCAAAATAATACATTTTCAAATCAAAGATACCATGCTATTCGTAACTACACAAATATAATATCTATCAACGCATAGACTCTCTCAAACCATACAAACATCTCCTTCTTCTACTTCGATATACGCAAGGACTGCATCTACTGTGATGGTGCGTCATCGTCGAAACGTAAAGCATATCTGTATGTAATGAACCAGCTCTTCCTTTGTCTTGTACACTGGCTTGCTCCTGTTACTAGTTTTACAGCTGAATAGGTTTGGGGTGTCTCTTTGTTGCGCTCTTTGTGTTTGTATTTGTGTTGATTGTGACTCTGATACTAATAGTGTATTTTGTGATTGCTATAACAGATTTGGTTCTTGCTGCAGTGATGTTGGCGCTTCTTGCTGTAGAGATGCTTGTGGTGATGATAGCTACTGTAGCATCCACATGAGAGATTTTGTGCTTGTTGATGATGAATGGTTTAATGCTGGTCTATACGACAAGTGGTCTCTTGTGCGTGATATACCTAGTGCTATGTACTATATTGTTGATAGAAAGAATATATGGCACCACAATAAATACATTGTCAATCAATTGGTTTAATAGTATCTGATCTGTGTGATTGTAGTATATTTAAAACAATACATCGTATTTCATATGATTATATTATGCACCACGTCTTCTGGTACCTTTGGGTTATGGTATTGTACATTTTTATATGTATGCAGGTTAACAGCATTTACAATAATCTTATCATCTACAAATAAACAATCACATATTTTTGCATGTAAATAATTATTTGTGTGTATGTTATATCAATATACTTTATCTGTCATAATATGTGTATTATTACATGTTCTTTTGTATTTCTATTATGTCTTTGTGCTCTAACTTTGTAACATTTATAACTTGCTCAACTGTTAATCCCATAGATAACAAATTCTTGGCTATTTCTATTGAATTCTGTTTGGCACCAATCTCAATACCTTCCTTCAACCCATCTCCACGTCCTTCATCATACCTCATATCAAGTTCAGATCTTTCTCTCATCATCTGGTTGTATTCTGCTCTTATTTCTGGATTGCTGCTCATGCCTTTTAGTTTTTCAAAAGCTTTGTGTATTGCATTATCTTCATCGCTAGAGTCTGTAGCTGTGAGTGGGTTTGTTAGAAAGTTCATCCATGATTCAAACATGTTTAGCTTAGTTTGTGCTTGATTGTCATTATGTTGTTGCTTTATGCTTTCTATATGCTTAGACATTTTGTCAAGCTCTATGACTATGATTCTTTCCTTCTCTGATGCAGTTCTTATGTACATACCATTGCCATCATGTAAGCACATCTTAATCTCATGAGTATAATGGTCTAGGTCATCATACATTGTTGAGTTTAGTATCCATATGGATATTATCTGAGGCATTGATGTATATTTAGTACCAGCATCAATTGATCTGGATCTATGTATTGCTTGGTAGAATAGCATTCTGTCTATTGAGTTAGACATATTTGAGCATTGCATCTCTATGTTTACTATGGTGTTGTTGTTTATGTCAGCTAATATATCTGCTCTTATTGATTTACCATCTTCTATTGTTTTTTTATGTTCTGTAGGTCTGAGCTTTAGACTGTATACATGTGGGTTGTTTTTAAGTATTGCATTAAGAAGAGATATGAGGCAATCGCTATTTTCCTCTACACCAAATAGATTATAGAATACATAGTCTGATGTGGGAGGTAGGAGTGATAGGGATGTGGTCTTATCAGTGTTTATATTATTGTTAATATTGTTATTTTGTACCATATTCAGGACTCGCATGAATAGATATATTTACATTGTTATTTTAACATATGTGTATTGTGAGGAAAGATAGGAGGTAGTGAAGTCATAGGATCTAGTTTGGAGGTTGAGATAAGATACTACAACCGCCAAGAACATATACGTAGTTTGATTGATACACCTTGGTTTCTTGATGTTGCTATGGTTTCAAGAATTATCTTCGACAAAGCAGTCAAGGATGATGAACTGGTGTGCAAAGATCTACATGTGAAGTGTAGATGCGTGAAGAGTGATGCTACGAAGTGTGATAGATGTTGGAGATGCTTGGATGACGTTGTTGCCGTTGATAGTAGTGACTATGGTGATGTAAAGCTGTGCGAGAGGTGTAGAGTGGTGATGTAAATAACCTTGTTGTTGTATTGTTGGATGTGATGTAATTATTTTGGTGAGGTATGTATGTGGTGCGATGTATCACGTCTATACCTCAACCACAAACAAATCATATTATAAACAACATAGACGCATATTTGTCTCTGAGTATTCCAGCAGGTATATTGCCTGTCTTTCGTGATATATATTTACATCTTTTCCTTGATTTCCAACACCTCGTCTTCAGTTAACCCAGTTCCTTGCGCCACCTGTTTGATTGTCAGGCCCATGGCAAGGAAGTTTTTAGCTGTTTCTATTGCGTTCTGTCTTGCTCCAATCTCAATACCTTCCTCTCTGCCAATTTCAATACCTTCCTCCTTCCCCTTCGCATAGTTCCTGTTCATATTTGCATTGTAGAGATGCAAAGATTGTTGTCTTATCATGTAGTCTCTTCTTTCTGCCATATTGTGGCTTAGAAATGATAGTCTTGTCATTGCTTCATTTACCCCCTTTTGTTTTTGTTCTTGCTGTGATAGTTTTGTAGGATGTTTTAAAAAGTTTAACCATACACTTAGTTCGTTTGATATAGTATGCTCTTCCGTTTGTTCAAGTTTAGATAGTTCTATTGTAACCCTCTTTTCTCCCTTTGTCATTATTTCAGATAGATCGGAGCCATTTTGTTCATAGGTCCAGTATGCTATACTCTTGCAGTTTCTTCTTGTGTTTACTCTTTTGTTGAATATCCATATTGATATTGTATCAGGTACAACATCATATGAATCTCCTTCTTTGATTGTATGCTC
>CANBDL010000021.1 GCA_947367345.1 uncultured Alphaproteobacteria bacterium
CTAAATACAGAAAATATTCTAATAGATATATTATTCAAAACGTTATCAAAGCATTTTGACAAAACTGTAAACATAGAAAACTTTGATGATACAATGAGTTCACTCGGCAAAGAAGACATAGAAAACATAATACTTGAGCTTAAGAATCTAAAAAGAGAGATGAACAACAACGAGAAAGAGATAGACGATATCATAAGTGCCTTTCAGAACATAGCAGTATCAACAAATCACATAAATACAACAGATAACTCCAACACAACAAACAGCACAATCAACAACACAGACACAACAAACCAAACAAATACAACAAACGATGATATAAATACAGAGAATATTCTAATAGATATATTATTCAAAACATTAGCAAAGCATTGTAACAAAGCTGTAAACATAGAAAACTTTGGAGATATAATAGATTCACTCAGTAAGGAAGATATAGAAAATATAATACTTGAGCTTAATAATCTAAAGAAAGAAATGAAAAACAATGAGAAAGAGATAAATATTCTCATAAATGCATTTCAGAGATATATGTAGTAATAACAAACCTAGATAACCTAGTACATCTCATGGTTGTCTAGGTTGTGTTTTTCTTTTATTTCTTCTTTCTTTCTTCTTTCTTTCTTGGCTTCAGTACATTGCAATATCTTTAGCTTTGTAATGTTTTTTTGTGGTTTTTTTGATTAGCAAGTTTATTGAAGATTCTGATTTATATAAATATTACTGTATAACTGTTTACTAGTTGACTCGCGCATAAGCTATAGTATATTTTGGCGATACGCCTCACGATTACTATAAATACACAAAGTCAAAGTATCGCAGTCAGAATCACAAAAACTAAACGCAGACAATGAATAACGTAAATATTGTATGATCACCTCAAAGCCAACTATATCTCTTGCGCACACTTTACAGTAATATCAAATCATAAAAATATTTTATTCAAAACATCGTCAACATGCTTAACGTATTGTATCTCCAAAGTATCTAAA
This sequence comes from uncultured Alphaproteobacteria bacterium, assembly GCA_947367345.1. GTDB lineage: Bacteria > Pseudomonadota > Alphaproteobacteria > RUG11792 > RUG11792 > CANBDL01. Next base: position 993 of record CANBDL010000021.1, read on the forward strand.
ACCTCTGTTGGTATATCAGCTATGTCTTTTTTGTTATCGTAAGGCACGAAAACAGTTTTTATGTTATTACGAACAGCTGCCAATAGCTTTTCCCTGAGACCTCCTATAGCCAACACATTGCCAACAAGTGTAATCTCGCCAGTCATAGCTATTCTATGATCTACATGTTTTTTTGTAAGAGCTGATACTAGCGAAGTACATATTGTGATACCGGCAGATGGGCCATCCTTAGGCGTTGCGCCCTCAGGTACATGTATATGTATATCCTGCTTCATATCTTCTTTCGTTATCCCAAATTTACTGATATTAGCTCTTACATAGCTGTGGGCTGCCTTTATTGATTCTTGCATTACATCCCCTAACTTTCCAGTTGTAATTACCTTGCCATCCCCATCTAGGGTAAGAGACTCTATATACAAAACATCTCCACCGCTTTCTGTCCAAGCTAGGCCAGTAACAACGCCGGGAATATCTCTGCTTGCAACATGATCATCATTGTATTTTGGTGCCTCAAGATACTTTTCAAGAGAATCTGGTGTAATCCTTGTCTGGTGCTCCAAGTCCTGATCTTGCTCTAGGTGCTCCAAAACAACTTTTCTAGATATTTTTGATATCTGTCTTTCAAGGCCCCTAAGACCAGATTCCATTGTATATTTTCTTATGATACATCTTATCGCATCGTCATCAAACAGTATCTCTCCGTCTCTCAAGCCATTCTGCTTCATCTGCTTAGGTATTATATGTTGTTTTGCTATCTCTATCTTCTCATACTCTGTATAACCAGATATATTAATAATCTCCATACGATCCAAAAGTGGGCCAGGGATCTTTAGAGAATTTGCAGTTGTTATAAATATAACCTGAGATAAATCGTAAGGAATATCTATATAATTGTCAACAAAAGTATTGTTTTGTTCTGGATCCAACACCTCAAGAAGAGCAGCAGATGGGTCTCCCCTCCAATCTGACCCAATTTTATCTATTTCATCAAGCATAATGACCGGATTCACAACATTCGCCTTCTTCATGGCATGAATTATTTTACCAGGCATAGCACCCAAATATGTACGCCTATGACCCCTTATCTCAGCCTCATCAGACATGCCGCCAAGGGAAATTCTGACAAACTCGCGTCCCATTGCATTTGCTATGGCCTTGCCAAGAGATGTTTTCCCTACACCGGGAGGCCCGAAGAAACACATTATTTGCCCACTCAACTTTCCAAGTCTCTTCCAAACAGCTATATACTCCATAATACGTTCTTTAACTTTTTTGAGCCCGTAATGGCTTTCGTCTAATTTTAGTTTTGCATCAGATATTTCAACTATATTTTTTTTGCCACTCTTATTCTTCCATGGTATTTCTATTAGCCAATTCAGATAAGTTCTAATTATGCTTCCCTCCTGAGACAAGGGTGTAAGAGATCTAAGCCTTTTCAATTCGTGATGCGCCTTTGCTGCAGCCTCTTTATGCATACCGGACTCTTTTATTTTCTTTTTCAAATCCTCCAATTCCTCTTGTATATCGCCTTGCTCCCCAAGCTCTCTATGTATTGCCTTCAGTTGTTCATTAAGATAATACTCCTTCTGATTTTTGTCTATTTGTTTCTTTATTCTAGCCTTAATTTTTTTCTCCATATTTGATAATTTGATTTTAGACTCCATTATCATGATCAGATTTTCTATGCGCTTTTTCACATCCACCAGAGATAAAAACATCTGATGTTCTTTGTGATCAAGCGGAAGGTATGCTGCCATTGCGTCCGCAAATCTTGAAGGGCTCTCCTGAGACTTTATAACATCTAGCGAAGAACCATGAACCTTCTTAAATATACTTGCGAATGATTCAAAGTGAGAAATAGCCGCCATCATCAAGACTTGGATCTTATCATCGTATTCATCATTTTCTGGTATGATTTCCACAAAAGCCTTTATGATTTCTCCGTCTTCAGTATTTTTAATCTTAGCCCTCTCTCCACCCTTCACGAGAACTTTCAAAGTGCCATCAGTAAGCTTGATGAAGCTTTCTATTCTGCACACAGTACCTATGCTATGCACATCTTTTTCGCTCAACACATCTCTATCCTGAGATTCCTGCAGAACAAAAAATATCTGAACATCGTTTTGAATAGCATACTCTACAGCCTTTATAGATTTTTCCGCACCAATAAACATAGATATTGTAAAGCCCGGAAATACAACACTGTTTTTCAGAGGTACAAGTGGCAAACAGATGATATTAGATTTCAATTGACTCATGGTATTAGTTACGCAGAATTATACAATGTAATCTTACCATCTCTGATAGATTATGACAAAACGTAATTTTATGGGAGCTTTGACTTAGAGTACGGAGACAATTATAAATTAAACAAAAAACAACAGGCGCAAAAGGCCTGTTGTATGAATTACCTATCAAAGATCTCAAGATTATTGAAGAAAAAAGATATTTCCCTAAGTGCTGTTTCAGGAGAATCTGATCCGTGAGCTGCATTATAATCTATCGATTCGCCATAAGCCTTGCGTATCGTTCCTTCTTCTGCCTCAAGTGGGTTTGTTGACCCAAGCAATTTTCTATAATCTGATACTGCATTATCCTTTGACAAAACCTGAGCAACAACAGGCCCTGAGCTCAGAAAATTACAAAGATCTGAGTAGAAAGGACGGTCCTTATGTATATCGTAAAAATGCTCAGCCTGACGCATTGTGAGATGTACCATTTTTTGGGCTATAATCTTAAACCCAGCCTTCTCTATCATTGAATTTATTTGGCCAATAACATTCTTTCTTACAGAATCAGGCTTTATCATAGAAAATGTGCGCTCAATACTCATGTTCTTCTGGTGAAAAATACTATATGACTAGATCTTAACACATTGCAAATGCCATATCAATTGATGGTGATATAATTGTTTATATATTTCTCTTATTGCGCGTCTCGTCTCTCATGAATAACATGACGATTAGAACCATCAGCGGTTCTATCATAGTTGCAATATTTATAGCTTTATTTTTTTTGAATTCTCAAGGCGCAACATTTGCAGTATATTTAACAATAACAACCGTAATACTAGGAGAAATATCATTTAATACAAAGAAGCAAAATGGATCTAAAATAATTGAATATATTGCTTATACATATGTTTGTATTCCGATACTTTTTATAGCATATTTATTTTGTGTTTATGGGGACAATTGCGATATAAACAATATATTTTTCATGTCATTGCTAACAGCATGCGTATTTGATACTTCAGCGTATCTTGGTGGGAAAATTTTAAAGGGCCCAAAGATAGCCCCAAGCATAAGCCCGGCAAAAACTATATCAGGCACATTAATTGGTTTTGTATCTGTGCTTGTATTATATAATTTCGTTCTTCACCGTGAACTTTTACGAACATTTTCTATGGCTTTTGTTTGCTCATGTGGTGCGTTTTTTGGTGATCTCTTGCAATCAAAGTTCAAGAGAGTTTTAGGAATTAAGGACATGGGCATCCTGATCCCTGGACATGGCGGCTTTGGAGATAGATTTGATGGTCTTATCGGAGTTATCTTGGTAAATATGCTTTTATATTTATTGAAATCTTTGTAAACCTACATTTAAACACCAAAGTTAAGTACTGAATTTTGAAATTTGTCAGAATAACAAAAAATGATATAGAAGGTTATTGACTAAATTTTTTGTATGTGATATATTTGAATGGTGATCCGATGTATAAACATAACAAATTTTTTTATACATGAATTATTGGCGATATCAAAATGGAAAATACAAAACTAACTGTTGCAAAATTATGCCACGAAATCTCAGGGTATTTGAGTGTCATAAAATTTATCGAATATGATGTAAAATCAGAAGTAGATAACGAAAATGTTAAAGCATTATTTACGGAAGTAGATAATATTGTATCTATACTTGAGTTCTTTAGATCTCTATATTCCGTTGGCGATGCAAGAGGAAAAATATTAGACCATGTATACAACATATACAAAAACAAAGGAATATCGATAACAAAGCAGGATAATATTCTGAATAACTGTAACGACGGATATGACGAAACAATATTAGCCGGAATTCTATATTTGACATCAAAGCTATGTAAGAAGAATTCACATGTAAATGTTAGACCAGATGGCGAATTATTCGTAGTAGAAGCATCAGACATAATGTTTGCAAGCAATATATTCGAGGCATTATGCGACGACAATGTTGAAAAAAACATATTCAATATTTTAGCAAAATACGTAAGATCACTAATTAATGCCAAGAAATACAAGATTGCTGTAGATGCTTTAAGTAACTCAAATGTTATTATTAAGCTGTACAGATAATGGCTTCAGAGATTTATAGCAATGAAGGAAGAGCTAAGCCAAAGAAGAACGATACATAATTTTTATGGCAGGACAAAAACAAGACCAATCAGCCAAACCAAACAAAAAATTATGGAATCCGTTTTAGATTCGTTTGGAATACAGTCATTTGAAGACGCAACACTAAGCAAGTACGAATACGTAGATCTTGAAATAGGATTCGGAGACGGAACGCATTTAGCTCAGATGGCTATGCAAAATCAGGACAGATTATTTATAGGAGCTGAGCCATTTATAAACGGAGTAGCATCTCTTGCCCAAAAAATACACAGCAACAATATCACAAATATCAGAATCTTCAACGGCAATGCGCATATTTTGCTTGAGAGTATTCCAAAATCTAGTATTAATGCAATATACATTTTGTTTCCAGATCCTTGGCCAAAAAAACGACATCACTTCAGGAGAATTATAAACTCCGAATCACTGAAGAAGATTCATGACGTATTGACAAGCAATGGAGTGTTGAGAATAGCATCTGATCATGAAGACTATTGTGCTTGGATCTTGAATCATTTATCCAACAATAATGAGCCAATCTTCAATATCAATATTCACAAGAATAGACCAGATCAACATGATTGGCCAATTACAAAGTACGAAAGAAAGGCTGTGACCCCAATAACCTACATCACCTGCCGCAAACTGTCATAGCAACCATTCTGAATCATTGAAAAGCAAGACCGCATAACAAGACAACGAGATACTTATTCAGTATTTGCTATAATAATCAGGTAATAATATGTTGCCAAAAATCAAATGCTTTCTCGCGTACGTACAATAGCCTTCATAGGTATGAGACCTGTCGAAATAACCGTTGAAGCTCAAATATCGCCAGGTATAGCGTCATTTACAATAGTGGGGCTACCAGATAAAGCTGTTGCAGAAGCAAAAGAGAGGGTCAGATCCACATTTTTTCATCTCGGCATAGGGTTCCCGCCAAAAAGAGTTGTTATAAACATGGCGCCGGCGGATATGCCAAAGGGCGGATCACATTACGATCTTCCGATAGCAATAGCAATACTCGGATCAATGGGGGCCATAGATATAGACTTCTTCAATAACGCTATAACTATCGGTGAACTCAGCCTAGACGGCAGACTGCAGTATGTATCCGGCACACTTTGTGCAGCTATGTTTGCAAACGAAAAAGGAATGTCAATCATATGCCCATCCGATTGTAGTGATGAGGCTGTCTTAAGCGGTAACAACTCAATTATCGCTCCAGACAGTATGCTTTCTCTCATAAATCACATCAAAGGAACAAGTATAATCAAGCAGCCAACTATGGATCAAAATTCTGTCAGACAACAACAATACAGCATCGACATGTCTGATATCAAAGGACAAGAGGTAGCCAAGAGGGCTATCATGATTGCTGTGTCTGGACGACATAATGTTCTTATGATAGGTCAACCTGGGGCTGGTAAATCAATGATGGCTCACAGAATACAAACTATATTACCGCCACTATCTCCACAAGAAGCTCTCGAAACAACATGCATATACAGTATAGCTGGTATGATGCAAGACAAGAGGCTCATAAGCGTTCCACCATTTCGTGATCCGCACAATTCTGCGTCAATAGCATCCATGGTTGGAGGCGGCACCGATGTAAAACCTGGCGAAATATCATTAGCACACAATGGAATATTGTTTATGGATGAGTTACCGGAATTCCAAAAAACAGTTATCGAGGCACTAAGGCAACCCCTTGAAACAAACAATGTAACAATAGCGAGAGCAAAAGAGCATATTACATATCCCGCTAGCATACAATTAGTTGCAGCGATGAACCCATGCAAATGTGGTCACTACGGCAATAGACAGAAGGAATGCCCAAAAGTGCCAAAATGCGCCATGGATTATAAAAATAAAATATCAGGACCAATCCTAGATAGATTTGACATGGTAATATACATGAACAGCATAAAAACAGAAGATCTCTTCAACAGCCAGCAATGCATGGAATCATCAGAAATGAAAAAAATTGTAACAAGGGCGCGGAACTATCAGGAATCACGCTACAGAGAAATGAATCCAGACTCGAAGCGCGATATTTTTGGTATTGGATATGATGTTTGCAATACATCTGAAAATAGCTCACACTACAATGGAAAAATTTCCAACAAATACCTCGATACAATCTCGAATATTGACGATGAAGCCAGATCACTTATACAGCATGCTGTATCTTCCGCAAATCTATCAGCCAGGGGATGCAATAAAATCATACGAGTTGCTCGCACAATAGCCGACATGTCTCAATCCACAAAAATCACAGACAGCCATATTGCTGAGGCGTTACAGTACAGGATGATTGACCCAATCAATTCTATTAAATAAAATCTTTGCTTATAAATATGGTGAGTATGAGCCACAGCTGCACTGCACATCAAAATAAGGATTGCTCATTATCAATAAGATTTCACGATAAATAAATTATAAAATAAGAACATCCGGCAACGCACATAAATGTTGCCAGAATAAAAGAAGTAAGAAGGCTCTTACTTTATGGCAACCTTAGCTCCTGCTGCCTCTAGTTTCTCTTTAAACTTGGCTGCATCTTCTTTTGAGGCACCACTCTTTACAACCTTTGGAGCGCCGTCTGCCAATGCCTTTGCGTCTGCTAATCCAAGCTCAGGCATCAAAGCACGTAATTCCTTAATGACTTTGATTTTCTCTGCACCAGCGTCTGTAAGCTCAACGTCAAACTCTGTCTTCTCTTCGGCTGCTGCTGCTCCGCCAGCTGCTGGTCCTGCTGCAACTGCTACAGCTGCTGCTGCGCTAACTCCCCATGTTTCCTCAAGCAACTTAGCTAATTCTGCTGCTTCGAGTATAGAAAGCTTTGAAAGTTCTTCTACTATCTTTTGTAATTTATCTGACATGGTATTTCTCCCTATCTAATTGCTGATATACGTGTAAATCTAATACACAACAAATTTACTGGTTTGCTTTTGCGCCAACAACTCTGGCTATCATTGCAAACGGCTCCTTCACTGTTCTGGCTATCTTTGATGCGTTTGCAGTCATGAGGCCTATCAGTTTTACTCTCAACTCGTCCATAGAAGGCAATGTTGCCAAAGCCTGTATCATGTCGCTCTGAACAAGTTTTCCATCAATAACTCCGCATATTACCTTGAGTTTCTCGCTTGTTTTCATGAACTCGTGAAGAGCTTTTGAAACGCCAACGGAATCGTTTGAATATGCCAAAGCTGTAGAACCCTTCAATTGTCCGGACATCTCTTCTAGAGGGCTCCCCCTGAAAGATATCTTGGCGAGGGTGTTCTTCATGATTTTAAACTTTGCCCCAGCTGAGTTGATCTTTTTTCTTAAATCGGTCATTTCGGCAACAGTAATACCAGCAGACCTCTCCAAAGCAATAACAACTGATGACGATTGCAAATCACCTTGTATACCAGATACAAATGACTCTTTCTCGTGTCTTATCATGTTATCTCTCCATTAATTTATCACATAAGTATAGAAAGAAGCAGATAAAAGAATCTATCAAGTATTGTAAGAATCAAATCACCGTTACTTCAGTCTATTGTAGGCATAGTGATTGGTTTTAACGCTAAGCGACCTACAGTCTTAGACAACATTGTATAACGAAACAATGCTATGATGCTACACGCGTACACGTTGCATATTCAAATTTTGCCACGTTTTCACGTTATTGTCAAGGGCTTGTGAAACGCAGATATTTTTAAATCTTGCCTTGCTTAATTCATCAAAGCCAGAGATATTGATTATGTTGCATTGCATAGCATTCTTGGTGTACAACAGCATTTCAATATCATAACTTTCGACTTATCAAAATTAAAGTTTGCAAATGATGGCTGATTGTAGCATGGTAATTGGCATTGCAGCAAGATATTACCAAACTTGCAATAATAATCATACGCCTAAATAAAACCAGACAAACCAAATATACAAACATATGCTTTATAGAATAATCAAAATAATACATAGCTATGGCTGCGAATCTGGCCAAAAGAATAACACAATTACAGAAAACACAATCAAAACTAAAAAAACTTCAAGAGATGCATGCCATCTGAAAGCGGTATATACCTATAATCAATCCCAACCCTAGCATTCAGAGGTAGCCTGCCATACTTAGGAGTCCTCTGGTATGCTATATTGATAATTTCTGCTGCTGTATTCAGGCATTCCTGGGTATCACAAACAGCATCAAAGAAATCGCTGATATGAGCCCCTATATAGCTTTCGTTAATATCCTTGTTAAAAATCTTTTTGGTCGTAGTATTAATGAGCCTAATCCTGTTGTCAATTCCAAATACAAGTATACCCTCGTTCAAATACTCAATAATTTGCAAGCTTGACTGATTCATCTCCTTGATTGTCTGCTTCAATGATATTGTTTCAGATATATCCTCCAAGATTACCATTGTACCAACTGATTTGAGTGGGTATATGCCTATATTGAGGTTCACACCGCTTATCAGTTGAGAGACTACACTGTACGGCTCCAATGTTGTTTCTACGAATTCACATATATTTTTTACGTATTGCTTTATATCCTGAGCTGTATAACTTGACTTAATATAAAATTTATCTGCAATTATATTCACTAGGTCAAATATGTGATATCCATTTATTTCCTGGCCATATCCTATGCCAAACATAGATCTAGCCGCATCATTAACGAACATAAGTTTCATATCAACATCAAAAACAGCTATAGCCACAGATACATGCTGTAATACAGTTTCTATACTATTTTTATAGTTGCGATATGCTTGCATGTTCGCTATATTGTCCGTTATATCTATCCCAACACATACTGTATTGTCTCCACTGCATACCTGAGAAACTTCAATATTTCTCATCTGGCCGCCTATTACTATGTTGTGTATATGCTTCTGGATTCTATTGTCTTGAGATATCATTTTCGCATTATTATTTGATGCAAAAAAATTGAGATTCTCTTTTATAATACTTGTCTTAGTTTTTCCAAAACTATCTGTATACTTCTTGTTGCAGTAGAGAATTTTTTTATCTCTGTCCTGAAGCCAAATAGAAATAGGAATATCATCAATACTCTCGCAGACATTGCCGCATAATATGTATTCATTTATTGCCTGTATTACGTACATACCACACTTTGCGTCAAAAGAAACAAATAACCATACGTTTTTATGCGGAATAAACTCAATATACCTATTGTCCTTGATATCAATATTCATCATGAACTCTGAAAAAACAGATCTCATTGAATCCAAAAATTGGGACACACCAAGTACGCTAGAATCTACACCTAATAAATTTTGAAACTTGGGCGATATATATATGTAGGAACCATCAACAAACCAGGCGCAATATGACCTGTCTAACATCAGATCAACATTCTCAATGATCTTTGATATGAAAATATCCTTCTCTTCCACAGACATGATAAATAAAATCGTAAAACACTAGAACTACGTACGAAATTAAATACAAGGCTATTGCCAGAAATTATAATAAATCATCGATCGCAAGAAAAACAAGCGATCGAAACGCTAAATTTATAATATCATTGAGATACGAAAGGCATCAGTGCTAAAATTCTCGCTCTCTTTATTGCCTGGGCAATCTCTCTCTGTCTCTTAACTGGCTGACCATTTATTCTGCTTGGGATAATCTTGCCCCTCTCGGAAACAAATCTCTGAAGAAATTTTACATCCTTATAATCAATCGCATACTCAAGCACATTTATTTTTTCCTGCTGAGATCCAGCTGTTCTTTGGGCCGAATCCTTGCTGAATGTATCTCCACCATTTTTTGCCATAACCATAAATCACCTAACTAAATATAATCTTTACCAGACGCTCTTCTTATCAAAGCAGAAGGATTACTATCAAGTTTTTCAACTTTTATTACAAGATAACGTATAACATCCTCACTAATGTTAATCTTGCGCTCAAATTCCTTTATACAGTCAACTGAGCAAGCTATATTAAGTAAAACATAGTGACCCTTCGTGTTCTTTTGTATTGGATAAGCCAAAGTCCTCAAGCCGCAAAGCTCGGTCTTCGTAACATCTCCGCCTTGACCTTCAATCAAAGAAACAAATTCATTTGCCATGGCCTCAACGTGACCAGATGAAGCACTCTGTTTTATGATAAACACAGCCTCATAATAATTATTTTTACTCATCTTATCTCCATATGGATATTGCATATCATTACGTATATGCAAAAAAGCTAAACAGCTTAAGGATTACATACAAGGATTTTAACACAAATAGAAAAAAAAGTAAACCGAATAGATGTTAATATAGAAACGTGATATAATTATCAATAAACGAATATCTAGGCAAATATTATGAGGATAAATAAGCTATTTTGCACGCTTATATTATGCATATCTTTCAATAAAATTTGCAATAGTATATCAGCAAATACACATAGAAATGCGGCGAAAAACAAGTCTCAACGAAAATCTACGCCAAAAATCTCATACGCGCAAAAGCGTATAGAGACTCATGTTGTTGTTGATTACACATCTGGTAATCACAAGATACTACAAAATAACGGAAAAGACAAAATCATATATCCAGCTTCATTAACAAAAATGATGACTGTATACATTTTGCTTGAAAAAATATCGGATGGCAAGTATAAGATGAGCGATAAATTCGTAGTTTCACACAATGCAGCACAACAAGAAGCTAGCAAAACCCCAGCCAAAAAAAATGAAACAGTCACGGTAGAAGATACAATCAAGGCAATTATGGCATGGTCCGCAAACGATATGGCAGTTGTTGTAGCAGAAAACGTAGCCGGGAGCGTAGCAAACTTTTGTAAACTCATGAATGCCAAAGCGAAAGAACTGAACATGCACAATACAAATTTCTGCAACCCATCCGGATTACATCAACAAAAACACGTATCAACTGCCCATGACATGGCAAAACTAGCTATCGCTCTCAGCGAAAAATTTCGTAAATATAAATATCTGCTATCAGTAGATAGTTACAAGTATAAAAATACAACATACAAGACAAGATGCAAAATAACAAAGATGATAGATGGAGTTCATTGCGCCAAAACTGGATTTACGCACGAATCATGGTTTAACCTGGCCACCACAGCGACAAGATATAACAAAAAAAACGAAGTTAAAAAAGTGTGCGTAGTTGTAATAGGAAGAAGCACATCCGACAAGCGGTATAAAGACACAATATCATACATGAATAACGTATTCAAAAATGAATACACCTACGTCAGACCAAGACAAGACAATAATATTCAAAATGAAATAGACAAAATTATATCTGAAATTGCATTAAATAAAATTTCAAACATAAGCCAAAAAAGAAAAAACACTTCATCTAATAAAATAAATCCATCACAAAATATACATATTCATTCAGAACAAAGTATACCAACAAAGGATAAAAACAATAGCGGAATAATATACATCGATGAAGTACTATACATAATAGACAAGGAAGACATATGCATAGGCAATGAAGAAGATGAATATAATAATGTTATAATAGAAATGTAGTTCGTATGCCTCTCCGATAGATTCTCAAGTATCTGTAGCTTAACTGGATAGAGCGTCGCCCTCCGAAGGCAAAGGTTGCGGGTTCGAGTCCCGCCAGATGCACCAGTCAACAAAGCAAAATTTTTCAATTAACCCTTCCTTAACTATTTCCTGTCATAATATAGTCAAATACAAATGCTATAGGGAGTGTAACAACATGTCAAG
>CANBDL010000022.1 GCA_947367345.1 uncultured Alphaproteobacteria bacterium
TCTTTCTTTGTAATTTGAGGGCAAATTGAAGTATTGATGAGTTGTTGTGATGGTAGATGTATTAGGCTGGGAAGATTGTAGTTTTCTGTATGAGAAACGTGAAGTATTTTGGTCGTTTTTGCGATAATTCAAGTGACGTCAATCTTATAGAAATGCTTCTTCCCAACAGAAACAATACACCCAACCTCAAGCTTATGCCATACATCCGATACAGCAACCCCATCCAGCTTCACTCCACCACCTTCTATAAGTTTCTTGGCGCTAGATTTACTCTGGCATGATCCGCATGTTACCAGGAAGTCGCACAGCAGTGTTCCAGCCGCAACATTGAAAGTTGACGCGTCTCGTTTGTCGCCATAAAACATATTGTCTGACTTAGATTTTATTTCAGCCAATACAGAATCCCCATGTACGAATTTTGTCACGGAATCGGCAAGTATAATCTTGGCTTCATTGATTTCCTTGGTGCCAATGCTCTTCTCGTAGGAGTCTATCTCGTTTACGGTTAAATCATCGCAGAAGAGCTTTAGTAACTTTACAACGTCTTTATCGTCAACATTGCGCCAATATTGCCAGAAGTCAAACGGTGTAGTCATTTTTTCGTCAAGCCACACAGCACCCTTCTCGGTCTTACCCATCTTTTGACCCGACGATGTCAGAAGGAGAGGAATGGAGAGACCGAAACTCTGGGCGTTTGACTTACGACGTATGAGGTCAACCCCCTGGATTATGTTGGACCACTGGTCTGAGCCGCCGATTTGCAAGGTACAACCGTAGTCTCTGTGGAGTACGTAGAAGTCGAAAGCCTGAAGCAGCATGTAGTTGAATTCGAGGAAGCTGAGATGTCTCTCGCGCTCCAGTCTGGACCTCACGCTATCCATGGTAAGCATCTTGTTTACAGATACCACAGACCCAAAATCCCTCAGGAATTCTATGTATTTAACGTCCTTGGTCCAATCGTCGTTATTCACCAAAACAGCCTTGTTGTGAGATTCTGTGTCCTTGAAATTTATCAGGTTTGACAACTTGGCGACTATGAGGGATATGTTCTCCTCCAACTCTTCGTACGTCAACATGGATCGCATCTTGTCCTTACCGCTTGGGTCGCCTATCTTGCCAGTTGCACCGCCGGCCAGTATGATTGGCTTGAGACCGAGTTTTTGTAGTTGGTTTACAAGCCTGATCCAGAGGAGGTGTCCAACGTGGAGGCTCTTGCCAGTTGGGTCGAACCCGACATAAAATGTTACAGTGCCGCTATTGATTGCATTGATAAGGCCCTCATGATCAGTACATTGGTAGAAGAAGCCCCTTAGTTCGAGATCTGATAAAATTGAATTTTTAAACACAGTACAATTTTGTAACAGTATATTTTGCATTGATTTTAACATTTTTTGTAAAGATTTTGCTGCCTCAGTCGCAATATAATTGATGTAGTTGCGATTCAATCTTGGAATACCCGTGATACTTGTATATAGTTTTGCAGAGAGTTTTATTATTGGGATCGAGGTATATGATCTAATGTCTAAAAATGTGCTAAAATAATCGTGTTATAGCGTTTTGTTGTGTGTAACATGAGCGGTGTAGGATTCAAGATATCAACTCACAGAGAAGGCAGAAGGTTTGTAATAATAGCTCTTATAATAAGCGCTTTGTTGTTTTATATATCTAAATACATTGGGCTTATTTCATTGATTTTGCCGTTTTTTGTGATGTATTTTTTCCGTAATCCTCAGCGCGTTATTCCAGTTGGGGACCACATTATTGTTTCTCCTGCCGACGGAGTTGTATCTTGCATACGCTATGAAGAGCCGTCTAAGGCACTTAATATAGGTGAAGAAAAAAGATATTGTGTCAGTATATTTTTATCGGTTTTTAATGTGCATATAAATCGTATACCAGCTACGGGGACAATAAAAAACGTTATCTATACTCCTGGTAAGTTTTTCAATGCAACTTTTGACAAGTCAAGTGTGTTTAATGAACGTAATACGATCGTCATGGATACGAAGTACAATGGTAGCAGTATAGCATTTACACAGATAGCCGGTCTTATAGCTCGTCGTATAGTTTGTTATGGTTATAGTGGGCAGGAGGTTGAAGCGGGGAATATCTTCGGTCTTATACGGTTCGGAAGTCGATGTGATATATGGTTGCCGGTAGGGTCAAAGCCTTTAGTTTTGGAGGGCCAAACTATGGTTGGAGGAGAGACTATAATATGCAACATGATGAATGACGACTGTCTTGGTATTGTTGGGAGTAAGGTATTGTGAGCTTTGATATAACAACGAATTTTGGATGTTATATGTTGACATTCATTGGCGCTATTATTGAGGGAGAATCTTTTATAATAGGTATTAGCGCGCTATGCTCTGGTATTGATGGGCCCAACATATATATTGTGTTTTTGATAGCGTTTTTTACAACTGTATTATTTGATCAGCTCACTTTTACAATTGGTAGACTAGTTGGTGTTGATTTTATTATAAGAGGTTATCCTCGTTTTACTGGTGCGATAAATAAAATTTTTAGAATGGTTGAGAAGAATGACACATTTCTGATTTTGATATTTAGATTTGTTTGGGGTATAAGATTTATAACTCCGATTGTAATTGGCGCGTCGAGAGTTAGTTACAAAAAATATGCTTTACTTAACATTGTTGCAGCTCTTATATGGGCTATTATTTTATGTGCTGTAGGTTATTTTTTGGGGGACTTGGCAAATAGTATGGGTTTCAATATAAAAATGTTCTCGTTGTATATAACTTTATTCTTTATATCAATTTCTTTGGGAATGGGTTTAATTAGTAAATATAAGAGAAAAAAAAATGGACAATAGAAATACAATAAAAATTATGAGTAAGTGTTATTTTGTTTTTTCTGTATGCATAAGGTTTGTATTCGTACCTTCTGTAATTGTTTCTGCAAATATTTGTTTGGCGGATCAGGCGAGACTGGAAAAGAATAAGCAATTAGGTAGGAATAATAACAAGAGTGTGATTAAAAATATAGTCATAAAAGGTAATGTTAGAGTTTTAGATGAAACAATAAAGTCCTGCATACCTTTTGTGCCGGGTGATAGCTATGATACACAGGAAGCAAGCGAAGCCGTGAAGGTTATCGGTAGACTTGGTCTGTTTCAATCAATCGATATGAATATGCAAGACGACGGAAATTTGGTTGTTACAGTTGCTGAGAATGAATACATAAAAGGAGTTGAGGTTGATACTGGTGGCGGTATTTTTTCGCAACAGTCTCAGGATGATGATAGCGAAGAAAGTATTGTTGTGAAGGAAAACATTGGAAATTCTTTATCTAAACCGCATGCCGGACTTATAAATAACAAATTTATTAGAAAAAATATATTAGAGGGAGACCTTCTTGGAACAGTAAGTTCTCATACTTATGAAGCCAAGGATGGTTTCAAGCGCTTTGTTTTGCAAAAAATTCCTGGAGAGAGAATTAGTATATCGAGAATATCTTTTGTTGGAAACAAGATGGTGCCTAGCTCGTTGCTCGAAAAACAGATTGCAACGTCTGTGTATACCTTCGGGATAACTAGCGGTATTCCAGTTTATCATCCTATGGCTGTAATGAGGGATTCCGTATTCCTGCGTAATTATTATATGGAAAATGGTTATCTTGATGTTGTTGTATATAAACCTATTGCTGATATATCTATAGACAACAACGATGCGCATATTTATTTTCAAATTGATGAGGGAAAACAATACAGGATTCGATCAATTAATATAGATACTAACATACAGGCCCTAAAGAAGCAGATTGAAAGTTTTAAGAAGAAAAAAACCAATCTTGTAAATAGCGTTTATAGAGAAAGTGAAATAAAAAAACTAAAAAATGATCTTACTGCTATAGCTCACTCAAGCAGGTATCACTTTATAGATATAGAAATCAAGAGAAAAAAAGATTCGAGTTCATGTTTCATTGACTTAGATGTTTTCTTAAAAGAGAACAAAAGATCTCAGTATATAAATAAGATTATTATAAAAGGAAACACAAAGACTAGGACAAATTTAATAATGTCTATAATGGATGTACAAGAGGGGGATTGTTGCGGAGAAAATACTAAAGAATTGATTGAAGAGAGGCTATACTCTTCAGGGTTATTTGAATCTGTTTCTGTTGATATTATTGAAGATCAATACTATGATGTTACGCGAGCAAAGACAGTTATTGTTAATGTGAAAGAAAATGAGCAGTCATACTATAATTTTACTTTTGGATTCTCTTCGGGTAAGTCGTTGATTCTTGGTTTGCCTGTGTCTATCAGGAATATTGTTGGAACAGGCTACGATCTTGATGTAAATCTTAATCTCAACATAAGCAAGAAAAATGATGATTCGATTAAGTCTCAGCATGATAGTGTTGAATTTGTAGTTGGAGGAGTCGTATCCAAGAGTAATGTGTTTGGTAGTGGGATTACCACTTATTGCGGCATCTCATATGACCATAACAACAATCCATGGCCTATGTTTAGAGCTAGAGTTGTTTCTTGTGATATTGGTATTGGATTCGATATCAACAAGTATATCTCAAACAAGATTACTTTTGATATCGGGTATAGATTCTTTTCTAAACGTTTGTATGACATTGACGATAATAAGAGTTCTATCAAAAAATCAAAAATTAAGCAAGTTATAGATGATAATATTAGGCAATCAGATAATAAATTTCAGTCCAACGTAAAATACGCGTTTGACTTTAATTATAGCTTTAATAAATATTTTTCAATCAATTTTGATGCATCCATTAAATATAATATACATCCTTATTATTATTGGAAGATGTATATGTCTGCAGGTTGTGTAGTAAGGCTGCCGTTGAATTCTCGTATCAGATTAACAGGGTCGATGGGGCAAATATTTGAGTATTCTAATGTAGACATGTGTATTTTGGATTCTTTCCCGTCAAGCGGAATAAGGGGCTTAGATTCATATGGTTTTGGCCCAGGTATCATTTTGAATAAAAAGTCAAGGTACTATGTTGGTGCCAAGTCTTATTATAAGCTTTCTATAGATTGGGAATTGCCTATAAAATTTGGTAATAATAGCTTTATAAAAGCAATAAATCCTGCTATTGTTGCTGGCTGCGATATGGGTATTTTTTGCAGAATGCCAAATGGGGTCAAGAAGAGTGAATTGGTTGACGAAGATAAGAAGTTTAAAATGTCTGTTAGCATAGGTTTGAAACTGACTGTGCCAGTTGTTCAGATTCCTCTAATCCTTTATTGGCATATTCCTTGCGTTAAAGAAAAATACAACGAGTTTAGTAAATTTAGTGTTGGGGGTCTTGGTTGATTCAGGTTTATTTTATCTGGAGTCTGCTATAGAAAAACAAAGTTGTGATAAATAATTGGATCGATGATTGTGTTGTTTTGTCTTATAAAGATTATGGTGATAGAGCAAGGCTTGTTAATATATTGACAAGGCAATACGGTAAGGTTACAGGAGTTTTAAATAATTTTACCAGACTTAATTTGTCTGTATGCGATATAGCAGAAGTAGAATATAGATCTAAGAAGTCAGGTAGCATAGGCTATTTGTCGTTAAAATCATCTCGCCCTACTTGGATACATATCATATCAAGAAAAAGACATCTACTTGTTTGTCAGGCTGTCTGTAGTGATCTAAATAATAGTTTGCATCATAATATAAGATACCCTGATATATTTGACATGACAATTGATGTTATTAACGATATGTCTAGTCATAGCGATCAAGAGGTTGTATGTCTTTATCTTTATTTTTGTATTCGTCTTTTGCGGTTATTGGGTTATGGTTTTGATGATAGATGCTCTTCTTGTGGTTCTGTTGCCGAGTTTATTGAATATGGAGGAAAATCCGTATGTTCATTGTGTAAAAGAGGGGAGATGTATTTTTCAATACCTAGGTCTTGGAAATACTGGAACGATGGAGATACGAAATATTTTGTATCTGATGATTTAAAAAATACATTCGAAATAGTGGATCATTTTTTTGAAAATCATTTTGGTCCAAGCAAAAATTCGTTTAGAAGTATGCTGATTAATGCTGTCATGTGATTTCTTAATTTTTATATACTTATATTTTTTTGCTTCAGTATATTGTAATATTTTTAGCTTTTTCATGTTTTTTTATTTTGCTTTGATTTATTAGGTTTTTATATCTTGCATTGAGTACATCAATCTCTAGCAGATAGGCTTATCAATAGATAAAGTTTTATGATGGAATATATCACTGTTTAAATGGAAATATGTATGAGGGTGTGCGTTTGGCCCCCATGCTTGTGACTCAGATGTAAAAATATGTTACAATATTAATTGTAGATGCAAAGACTGAAGCGGTATTCCATGGCATGGGAACTTCTTTTGGCTTGCAAGAGAATTATAGGCGACTTATGAAAAAGCATGACAAACCATTGATGTTGAAGTCAACGGCTATTTGGCTAGTTGAAAACACAGCTCTAACTTTCCAGCAGATTGCTGATTTCTGTTGTATGCATATTTTTGAGGTAGAATCTATAGCAAACGGAGAGTATGACGGTAAGTTGTTGGGTGCTGATCCAATAAACAATTCTCAGCTTACCAGGGAAGAGATACAGAAGGGAGAGGCAGATCCTAATTATCGTCTGCAATACAAAACCAACAAGTATCTCGGAGAAATAATGACAACGAAATATATTCCAAGATCAAAGAGACATAATAAACCTGATGCAATATTATGGATTGTGAAATATTATCCTAATATGAGTGACGGCGATATATGCAAACTTCTTGGAACGACCAAGAATCTTATAAAGACAATAAGAAATAAGACTCACAAGTTGTATCAAGATCTGAAGGCAAAAAATCCTGTTTCTCTTGGTTTATGTACAGAAGCTGAGCTGGATTTTATGATTATGAAGATGAAAAGGTCTTCTGGGCAACAATAAATGGGGGATGGAACTATGGTTATGATAACTTTCAAAGGACCTGACGGATCTCAAACAGTTGAAGCTAATATCGGGGATACAATACTTGATGTTGCTAAGAAAAACAAGATCAAGATATATGGTGGTTGCGATGGATCCTGTATATGTGGTAGTTGTCATATACATATACAAGGTGACGGGGCAAAAAAAGCGAAGGCTGGTTCAGAAATCTCCGATCAGGAGGCAGATATACTTGACATACTCGACAATGTAGATGATACCTCAAGGTTGGCTTGCCAAGTTAGAATAACAGAAGAATTAGATGGCATGATAGTTTTGATATAGTTATCAGTTTCAGTAGAATTGATGAACTACATGCCAAAGCAGCTGCTTCTTCCAATCAAATACGAATGTGTATATTCTGAGGAAAATTTCATTGTCAGCGAGTGTAATTCCTGTGCGTATGGTTGGCTAAAATTTTGGCCTTATCATGGTGCCAATAATTTCACATGTATTGTTGGCGACAGGAGTTCTGGTAAGACTCATCTTGCGAATATCTGGGCCAATAATAATGGGGCAATGCTTATTCCGACTAAGCAATTTGCCTTTGATGAATTTTACGATATCGTTGTAGGTAGTGGTTTAGGAATGTTTGTAATCGACAATATAGATGAGATTGCAGACGATATTTTTCTTTTTTGTTTATATAATTTAGTGAAAGAGAGAAATTTATATGTTTTGGCTACAGCATCGAAAGAGCCTCATATGTGGGATATCAAGCTACAAGATACCGTGTCTCGCATCGCCACAATTCATATTGAGAGAATAACTAATCCGTGTGATGCAATTGAGTCTGTGGTATCTAAGATGTTGGAAAATAATGGAATAGAGGCATGTTCGAATATAGTTAGGTATATATCCAATAATATAGAAAGAAGTTACGAAGCAATCAATAGATTGATTATTATGATCAACAAATTTTTACCAGAGAGAAAAAAATTTTCTATGGGGTTTATCAAGGATATTGTTGGACTACTGTGAGAATATGTGATAATCTATCGGTGTATTGCATTGTGTTGCATGCTATCTGGCATGTGTATCATATTATTTTTTTTAAGGGTGTGACAAATGAATAATAATCCAAACAATGAATCACAAAATAGAAACTTGCTCGTAGCCATAATACTTATGATGCTTGTGATGTTTTTTGCAAATAAATTTTTGGTTGACAGAAGTGTAGTGGAGAAAAATGAAAAATCTGAAAGCATAACCAAAGATGAGCTTGATACGATTGTTTCGGAAAAAACCACAAGAGATGACGCAATAAAAAATACAGATAGAGTGTCAATATCAAACGATTGCATGTCAATTTTAATTAACAAAACTAATTGTATAGTTGATGATGTTTCTTTAAAAAAATACGCCCAGGATGTTGGTTCAGATAAGAGAAAAACCATCCTTAACCCTAATACTTGCAAAGATGCATACTATTTTGATAGGCAGTATATATTATTTAATCCTAAAACAAAGGATATAAATGATAAGTTGCAGGCTACATGGCAATATGTTGGCGATAGAGATGGATCTGCTGTGTTTTTCGGCAGAATAGGGGAATTCGAGATAGAAAGAATTATTTCTTTGGATGACATGTATATGATATCAATCAAAGATAATGTCAAAAATACAGGAGATCAAGATGGATGCTTAATATCACGCGATATATTGCATAGAGATTCTCCAGAGATACAAAACTCAGGTGCCGTACACCAGGGAGCGCTATACAATGTGAATGGCAGGGTTTTTGATAGAGCATACAGAAAGATAAAGCATGGCGAGCGTTTTGATAAATGTTTCTGGGTTGGTTATGTTGATGTTTACTTTGCTTGCTTAATGATATCGGATGGTGGAAGCCAGATGAACCTCAGGTTGCCTTGCAAGGATTGTTATGAATGCGTTCTTCTTGGAAAAAAGAATATTGGCAAGAATGATAGAAAGTCTTTCGAAAGCAAGATATATGTGGGACCGAAGGATATGAAGGTCTTGCATCATTATCAAAAGACTTGCAAGGTTGATAAGTTCGAGAAGGTAATAGATTTTGGTTGGTTTGGGTTTGCTACTAAGCCTCTGATGATTTTGATAGATTTTCTATCTGGCGTGATACATAATATTGCGATCTTGATAATACTTTTGACGATAATCATGAGGTTTTTGACTTATCCTTTATCAAAAAAATCTCTCTTGGCTGCTCTTAAAATGAGGAGCATACAACCAAAGATTCAGAGTATTAACCAGATCTATTCTGATGATCCGGCAAAGAGAGCTTATGAAATAATGAGAGTATACAGGGAGTCAGATGTAAAGCCTATGGCTAGCCTGACGCCAATCTTGATTCAAGCTCCGATAATCTTTTGTTTGTATAAGGTGTTCTGCAACAGCATACAAATGAGGCATGCGTCGTTCTTGTGGATCAAAGACATGTCGCAGCATGATATGTGCTATATCGCGAATCTCTTTGGCTTGTTAGATTTTACTCCGCCTAGTATTTTACAGATTGGTGTATGGCCTCTATTAATGGCGGCATTGATGGTATTCCAGCAAAAACTTTCTGGATCAGAGTACAGTGCACCAAAGGGGTCTCCAGAGGCCCAGATGCAGAAAAATATGTCGTTCATAATGCCGACAATACTTCTTATTATGACTCGCCACATTTCTGCATCTGTCGTATTCTATTGGACCGTGAGTAGCGTTATTGGAATAATTCAGACAAGGTTGTTTAATAAAAAATATAATCAACAAAACAATGCGCAAGTATTGTGCGCGAAATAGTTTGATAGAGGCATTATAGCTATGGCGTCAAAACTGCAAATCAATCTTGGCGGAGTTGCTATAGGTGGTGGGGCTCCTATATCTATTCAGACAATGACAAATACAAAAACAGAAGACGTGGATGCAACTGTAGCACAGATCTGCCAAGTAGAGAGCGCCGGATGTGATATAGTGCGAGTCTCGTGCAATACAAAGGCTGCTGCAGAATCTCTGGGTAAGATAATAAGTCGAGTATCGATACCTGTTGTGGCTGACATACATTTTCATTATAAGCTTGCAATAATATCGATAGAGAATGGCGCTCATTGCGTACGTATTAATCCGGGCAACATGGATGAAAGTGGTTTTCGCGAGATAGTAAGGTGCGCGGAAGAACATGGTATACCAATTAGGATAGGGGTCAACTCCGGATCTCTTGAGAGAGAAATACTCGATAAGTATCATGAGCCAAATTCGGATGCGTTGGTTGAGAGCGCAATGCTTAACGAAAAAAAGATGTATGACTTTGGTTATCCGAATTTCAAAATTAGCATAAAGTCGTCTGACGTAAAGACATGCATAGATGCGAATCGTAAGCTATCTTGTTCGTCTGAGCATCCTATACATGTCGGACTTACCGAATCTGGTCCAGTGTTTTCTGGGACAATAAAATCTTCGGCCTGTTTGGGGGCTCTGCTTTGTGATGGAGTAGGTGACACAATCAGGGTTTCTTTGTCTGGCGATCCGGTTGAGGAGGTTAAGGTTGGGCGCCAGATACTTAAGGCATTTAATCTGCTTGACAAGTCTGTAAATATAATTTCTTGTCCGACATGTTCTCGTACAGTCATTAACGTAATCGAATTATCCAAGAATATTGAAGACAAATATGGTAACCTGCAAAAGAAGGCCAATATATCAATACTGGGTTGCGTTGTAAATGGTATAGGCGAAGCGGAGCATTCAGATATAGGTATATTCGGTATTAAACAGGGAGTAGCCAAGATATATTTCAAGGGTAAAGAATATCTATCTACATGCGAAGAAAAAGACATCATGACAGTTGTAGACGAATTGATTCTTGATGTTTGATTGTGTTCTGGTGAATCAATATTGTTGTATAACTTGCTGAACTCGTGGTGCTTAAAACAAGGATGATGAAATTATCCGCGAAATGAGTGTATGTACGTAGATATTCGTGTGCTTTGCCTTGATGTTGTATTTCTTTTGTTTTGTACGAATAAGTGCCATAAATGATGTGACACTTATTGTACTTGTAGACTTACATCATTTATTAACATTCAATCAAATTGGTTGTAAACAGGAATTTAGTATCTTAGCGCCGTCTGCTATTGCTGCTTTTGCTTTTTCATCTGAGTATTCTGAGATGTTTATATTTGTATTTTTAAATCCGATACCAATTTTTCCACATATCGAGAACCCTCTAGTACGTTTTGTTGATAATCTACATCCCATAGATATTATATGGTTTTTCATTTTTAATACTTTCGATAAAGGTATAATTAACAAAGATGATCGAATTGGGAAGAGGCAATCATATCTGAAAAACAATCCAACATTATTTGATGGAGAAAATACAATTTCAAGTGATATACCTGTGCTCCAGAAATTTGCAGCACCATCAATAATTTGCTTCAATGTAGTATTACCAATATTGATTTGCAATTTACATTTTGGTATCTCAAATACCAATCTGGGGCCAAAATAAATATTTTGCGATGCCAGAAAAGATATTGTGCAAATACGTGTCAAAGGAATAAACTCTGTTGTTTTTAGTCTTGTTATAAAGTGTAGGTAGTAACCAACATGGAACGAGATACCAAAGTTAATTGTTTTGCATTGTTTTACGAATTGCGTTTCTGCTTCAAAATTGATAATTCCAGATGGAAATATGGCTCCATTTGGTGCTATTGCCTTTATGTTATTGTGTATCTCTTTAATGTCTTCTCTGAATTCCGCAAAAAAAGCATCTGCATTTAGTGAAATTTCAGTTAACTCTCCTCTGCAAAACTGTTTGAAACAACAAGTTTGTTCACTACTGTCGTCTGATGATTCAACATTTTCGTCTGATGATTTAGCACTGTAGTAGTATGATGATTCAACATTTTCGTCTGATGATTCAACTTTCCAAACAAATAATGCTGGAAATGCAAATAACATGAAAAATATAATCTTTAATTTTGCGTATGTTGAGGTATATTGGTTTATAACCCCCTCCCCCCACCAACATGTTATTGTTTGTTTTAACATTTTTGTTGTCTCTAAAAAATGTATGATCATATTATTATTTTAACATTTTTGTTGTCTCTAAAAAATGTATGATCATATTATTATTTGAGACTGTCCATCATCAAAGCTACAAGCCTAACCATAAACATAACTACCCAATCACAGCTCCAGCTGCGGCATCATA
>CANBDL010000023.1 GCA_947367345.1 uncultured Alphaproteobacteria bacterium
CATTGTTATTGATCCATATAACTAATATGGTTATATTGTATCAGATGTTAGGGCTTTTGGGGTTGACAGTCTCATATTTTCAAATTATTTGCCGATACTTTTTATGAAGCTTTTTGTATCGAAACTGATAATATGGCGTTCTCAAAACACTATCATGAATTTAGGTACATCAATCTCTAGCAAAGGAACTTATCAATAGATAAAGTTTCATGAGAGATGATTGCAGAAAATATATCATTGTTTATATGTTTTATGATTAATGGAAGTATGGGTGAGTTATCTGGCTGATGTGTGAGATGCATTAAGCTAGGATGATTGCAGTTTCAAGGTTTTGGCATGATGGTTGCCATACGATATGCTGGCAACACCATCATTAAAATACGGCTGCTTTGTTGTTATTTCTTTTTTGCTGTATTAGGTGCTGTGGTTGTCTTATTTTCCGTTGCAGCGATTTTGTCTTTTGCTAGTTTTTCGGCTTTATCGGCTATTGTCTTAGATGAATCTTTCATGAGGTCACGTAACTTAACTATTTCGTTCTTTGATAGTGAGCACTCCTCATCCAGGGTGATTGTATTCATTTCCTCAATGGATTTTTTAATTTTATCAAGTTTTTCTTGTGGTTTGCGGCAATTGCCGTTCAAATCATCGTAGCAGCCAATTACTGTATGAAGCAATGTTAAAAGTCTTTGCATGTTTCTTTTGTTGTATTGTTTTTTTGCGTTCGTATTATTCTGTGTTGCGTCTTTTTGTGTATTTGTTGTACTTGCTAATACATTTGCCGGTCCTGCAAGGAAACACAAAGCAGATGCTAGATAAGTTGATACTCTTGATAATTTCATGGAGAAATTCCTGACAAAGAATATATTCATATCATAGCATGCCTGTTGTGGTTTGTTTGTTCAGAGCAGTTAAAAAATATTGTAAATTTTTGCTATTATTGTCATGTAGCTCGATTCGTCAAACATAAATAAGATGAAAGGATCATTTTTTTATATACACGAAGATGATAGTCTTAGTATAGCGGTTAAATTAGTTGAGAAATTGTACGAAAACAATCAAAATACCCTTATTTTAACATCAAGCGAGATGGAGTCTGATATACTGGATGATAAATTATGGACGTTTAGTAAAATATCTTTCGTACCACACGTGACTGAAAAAAGATATTCTGATAATCTGATTGTGCATTCAGTAATTTCAGATACAATAAGCGTCATTAATGATTCCAGGGTGCTTTTGCACTGTAATATAGATCTTTGCGAAGACAGGTATTCTAGTTATAAAAACATAATTGCTGATTTTGACAAAATATATCATGTAATGACAAAGAAATTTCTTGACAGGTGTATTGGTATTGCAAATATGTTGTGCGAGATAGGTTTTGAAAATAAATATTATGTGTACAATAATACGAAGTGGGAAAGCTTAGACAAACTGGTAGGCCTCTTGTGATGCGCAATACAAAAAGATTGACTGTTATGGCAATAGAGTCTAGTTGTGATGATACTTCTGTAGCAATTATCTGTGACGATGAAAAGATAGAAAGACGCATTAGAGCAAATGTTGTTATAGGCCAGTCGATACATTCCGAATATAACGGAGTTGTGCCAGAGAAGGCGGCTAGAAGCCATTTTGCAAATATAGATAGAGCCATGCGTCTTGCCATGGATGAGTCTTGTATTGATATTCGCGAGATAGACTGTATAGCTGCTACACGTGGCCCTGGATTAATGGGTGGGTTACTTGTTGGCTGTGTATTTGCTAAAACTTTGTGCGCTCTGTCTAAAAAGCCTTTTTTTGGCGCAAATCATCTGGAGGGGCACATACTGTCTCCAAGGTTGTGCTATGACATAGACTTTCCTTATATTGTTTTACTAGTTTCTGGTGGGAATTCTATGTATGTACGAGTTGATGGAGTTGGGAGGTATTGTGTTTTAGGCCAAACAATTGATGATGCTTTGGGTGAGGCTTTTGACAAGGTGGCAATTATGCTTGGATTATCTTATCCTGGCGGCCCGATAATAGATAAGATGTCCAAATTTGGAGATCCTCATAGGTTTAGGTTTACTATTCCTCTACAGAGAAGAGGCGGATGCGATCTTTCGTTTTCCGGCATAAAGACAGCTGTCAAGAGACACATTGAGATTCTTGTACAAAAGTATGGAGAGTTATGTGAGACGGATAAATATGACATGGCAGCCTCGTTTCAGCATCATGTGATAAATTTTGTTATGAGGCAGATGCATAAGGTTTGTATTGAAAATAGCGATGTGAGAAATATTGTTATATGCGGAGGTGTTGCGGCAAATTCTGGTCTTAGGAATGCTATGGCTGAATATGCACATAGCCGTGGCATTAATTTTTATGCACCTAAAAAAGAATTGTGTACAGACAATGCGGCCATGATAGGGTGGTCATGTATAGAAAATATTAATACGGGGAAGGAGTACCACGATATTGAGACAAAATGTAATCCTAGGTTGAATATATGAATTGCTGCTGATTTATTGATAAAATACCTGTTTTTGTGCTGTATTTTTCAAATATAAGCCATAGTAGTAAGTACGATAATTGAATAATCTTCAATTACTCATCGTTATCAATACAAAAGACTTCCTTAATTTTTGACAGGAGAGTAACCATGTTGAATGGCTTTTGTATAAAATGCATGTTGGAATTTTTTGTAATATTCTGGCGGAACGTATCTTCGGCGTATCCGGAGATAAAAATTGTCTTGAGATTAGGTATTGTTTCTGACAGCTTTTTGTTGAGGGTTGGGCCATCCATTTTAGGCATCAAGACGTCTGTAATTAAGAGATCGAATGCTTCTTTTTGCGCTATCTCTATTGCCTGTGTACCGCAATTTGCTTCTATAACATTATATCCGTTGTTTCTCAGTGCTCTGCAGGCGAATTCTCGTATTTTATCTTCGTCTTCTACAAATAAAATCGTGTGATTACCGCTTAAATCTGTTAAGGCCTGATTTTGTTCTTCGTTATTGACGTATTTTATTTCTTGCGCTCCTGTATATCTTGGGAAATATATTTTGAACGTCGTGCCTTTGCCTACTACACTTGTAACATCTACATATCCACCAGTCTGTTTAACGATCCCGTATACTGTAGATAGTCCGAGCCCGCTCCCTGATTTTGTTGGATTACTGCTGTATTTATTTTTTGTTGTAAAGAACGGATCAAATATTTTGTTTATTATGCTGTCATCTATTCCGCATCCATTGTCTGATACTTCTATTACAACGTAGTCTCCTTGTTTTATCGTGTCAAGTGTGCATCTGGTTGGGGCCTCAATTGATTGGTTTTGGGTTTTTATTACAATATTTCCTTCATTGTTTGTTGCGTCCTTCGAATTTATGACTAGGTTTAGTATTACTTGTTCAAGTTGCCCAACGTCAACTTCGATGGGCCACATTTCTCTGTTGTATATTATTTGGAGATCTATGCTATTTCCTGCAGCTCTCTTGAGTATATTAGAAAACTCGTACAATGTGTCTGTTATAGATATTACTTTGGGTTGCAATGTTTGCTGTCTTGAGAATGCCAGCAGTTTTTTTACTAGATCGGATGCTCTCTTTGTACATTGCTTAATTTGTTGCGCATCACTATATGATCTATCGTCTTTTGTGTGTCTTTGAAGTATTAAATCACAAAATCCAAGTATTGCCGTCAGTATGTTGTTGAAGTCATGTGCTATACCTCCGGCAAGCTCTCCTATTGTTTTCATTTTTTGTGATTGCAGGAATTGTCTTTCGAGAGATTTTTGTCCAGAAATATCTATCAGCTGCATGATTAGATTCGTTTCGTTTGCAATTTTGCTTATGTATGTCATGAAAACATTGTCGGAATGCTCCAGCTTGATTTCTGCAATTGTATTTTTAAAACGATCCTCAGAAATGTCGTCTATCGCGGTTGTTATGGAATCCTTACTTGCTTCGTCTATGTAGTCGACGATTGCTTGGTTTTTAATTTCTGTATTTGCATTGTTTGTTTCTGAATGCAGGAGAGACTCAAATGGCTTATTAAATGTTGTTATGTTACCTGTTTTCGATAATACAACAGTTGGAATTATTGTGGATGTTGCCAATATATTGTATGAATTGTTGCTTAATTTCTTGTTCTGTTGCTTTGGGTCGTTGAATGTTCGTTGGCTAGATAGAATATCATGGTCTATTATTGCGAACCATGGCGTCATGGTTTTGTGGGCAACGATGGATGGCTTGACGATTGTACACGCGCACTCCTGGAGGAATCTTCTCTTGATGATTACGGATTGTTTTGATGCATCGGAGGTATTAAATCCCCTAAAGAAAGACGAAATATGTTCGCCAATTATCTGGGACTTTTGAGCATTTAAGAAGTGTACCAAGGTTGAATTGATGTGAGTAATCTTGTCTGAGTCATCTGTATAAAAAACACCCATAGGCATTCTATCTATTATTGATTCGAGTATTTCATATTTTGTACTTAGTTTTTCTGTTGCTTCGTCATCTAGACATATATTTGAAATTTTTACTATCTTGGATGCAAATGTTCCGACAGCATTTGTATTATCTATCTGAGATACGGACAGAATTATTTGGTTGTCATCGTTGAGCTCATTTGAATGAACATCCAGCATGATTTGGAATGTATTTTTTGTATGAAAATTAGATAATATTCTGTTAGCATCATTCTTATTTTTTAGTCTTGTCATGATCTTTTTTAGAATATCATTCTTGTTTTTGTAGAGGATTGGATGAGTTGTGAATACTATTTCTTCGTTTTTATCAAGAATAATTACTTCATCTGTTTTTGAAATATTTCTAAGTACAAGTTTAAAGATGTTGTAGCTGTATTCTATATCCCGCTTCTGTCTATTAATTTTAATAATTTTGATTAGGAGCATTAAGACTAGGACAACAATCATCGTCATCAATATTGCTATTGCTGTGAAGAATATCATGGTATTGTTTGATATATTGTTGTTGTACATAATTATAATGTCAAAAAACGCAAACTAGTTGTAAATACAAGGCATGATGACAGCCACCTCAAAAAGCTTGCAGAAAATCACGATATGCTATACAATCATTTTACACACTTTTCAGCTAATATGTAAAATTATGTTTAGGTCTCTCCTGTCGTACTGTTTGGTTTTGTTTGCTGCATGGACAATGAAATGCAATTGTGGCAAATATTCACCGCAAAATAAAGTGCGCATATTTGTGGCAATTATTACACAAATATTGTTGTTTTATGCAATTATGAACGTTGGAATCTTTATGCCATGCCTTGAATATTTGTCGAATCTTGTTCAATCTATTGGGAAAGCAACATCTGTAGCTACATCTGCTCTGTTTGGGTATGTAGGAGGTACGGATCCTGCCTGCGCCCCTTTTGATGTAAAAAACAGCAGCTATATGTTTATATTGGCATTTCAAGCTCTTGCTAATGTTGTCTTGGTGAGTGGATTAGCGGCGATACTTACTTATACGAGAATATTGCCAACAATATCTAGGTTTGTCGGATATTTCTTTGGTACTATTTTTAGGAGTAATGATTCTATAGGCATGTACGGAGTTTCTAAAATGTTTTTTGGCCAGATGGACTCTATGCTTATGATTAAAAGTGGATCGGAGTATCTTGTGAAGCATGATATGATGACTCTTATGGCTATGGCATTTGCAACGAGTTCTGCCGCAGTAATACCTGGGTATTGTGGCATAATATCTGAAGTATGTCCTGATGCCATGAAGTATATCGTATCTTCTAATGTAATAAATGTTATAAGTGTTTTGTTGCTTTGTATGATAATAGAGCCGTTTGATAGGGGCGGCAAGGTGTGCCACGCAAATCCATACAATAGTTTCATGTCTGCTATGACTACCGGGATAAATGACGGAGCCAGAGTTTGGGGCGGGATAGTTTGTACTCTGCTGGGAATGACTGCATTGGTTGCTTTCGGAGATAATTTAATTTCATCGATATCGCCAGATCTTAGTATTAGAAAGATATGTGGGTGGCTCACTTATCCATTTGTTTATATGTTGGATATTCCTAGTCATGACAGAGAATTTGTTTCTCAGATATTTGGTACAAGGGTTGCAATAAACGAGTTTTTGGCATTTTTTGATATTGCAGAATATGCTAAGCAGTATTCTCTAGCGCCGCAAAGTATTCGTACATCCGTGTATCTAGTAAACAATTTTGGTAATTTCGCAGCTTTGGGTATTACAGTGTCTTGCTTTGCATCGATGGTTCCTAGCCTAAAAAAAGATATATTGTCTGTTGCTTATAAAGCGTTTTTAATTGGTATTTTGGCAACATTCATGACTGCTAGCTTGTCTAATATTATTTTGTGATTCTAGATTTATGTTGTTGAATAGCATCTAGATTGACTTGAGATTTTCGTGAAATGTTTGATTTTGATGGCTGATAAATTGTAAAATGGTATTGGGTACGCTATTTATATTTTACAATGGCTGATAATTGTGGTTCTGATGGTATCTGCGGCGAGAATATGAGACAAGCTGTCGGGATAGTTTTGATAAATAAAGACAATCTCGTTTTCTTTGGTAGACGCGTAGGCAGGGGGAGTAGAAAAAACAATATCAAATACAGTTGTATTTGGCAGATGCCTCAAGGCGGGATAGAGATTGGGGAAAACCCAACAGATGCAGTTTATAGAGAATTGATGGAGGAGGCTGGTACAAATAATGTTGAACAGATAGCAGAATCAAGTGGTTGGTTTGAATACATAATACCAAACGATATGAGGCGCAAGAATAGCAGATTTGTAGGCCAAAGACAAAAATGGTTTTTGTTTCGATTTATGGGGCGTGACGAAGAATTCAATCTAGATTATGTGGGCACCAGGGAGTTTGGTACGTGGAAGTGGGCGGATGCTAATACTGTTATAAAGCGTTCTATATATTTCAAGAGAAAGCTGTATATTGATGTATTTAATGAATTTAGTCGTTATGTCGATTTTGGGATAGAGAATCGTTCAGAAAATATCAAGAATTCGGATTGATATTGTGGGCGGAATAAGGGAAATAGCTCTTGATACTGAAACAACCGGTCTCAATGTACAAGGCGGGGACAGGATCATTGAAATAGGCTGCGTCGAGATTATTGATAACGAAATAACCGGCAATAGCTACCACTCATACATAAACCCAGAAAAAGAACTTGATCTGGCTGCTCAAGAAATTACCGGTTTAACATATGAAAAGCTCAAGCAATATCCTGTATTTCGAGATGTTGTTGGAGGCTTTTTGGATTTTATAGGCAATGATAGATTGGTAATACACAACGCATCATTTGACGTTGGATTCTTGAACACCGAAATATCTGGTTGCGGTCTTGATTACAGAATTACGTATGACAGGGTCGTTGATACTCTGTTGATGGCTCGAAAAAAATATCCTGGCAGCGGAGCATCGTTGGATGCACTTTGCCGCAGATTCAATATTAATAGTGATAGTCGTGTAAAGCACGGTGCTCTCATAGACTCTGAGTTATTGGCCAAGGTGTATGTCATTATGTCTGTTGAGGTGCGTCAAGTGAATTTGTTTGGTGGAAGTGCATACGAATCTGTTCCATCGGTAGTAGAGAAATATACTTATAGTAATACCACCAAAATAGATCGACACTTGTATGATATTACACAAGATGAATTAAATTTGCACAAGAGATTTATTCATGAATCCATAAGAGACGCAATCTGGAATAGATAATTGTATGGATAATTTAAATTTCTAAGTTATAACTCTATGTCTTAAAAATATTTATTGTTTAGATTAGTGTTGATATTGTTTCGTTTACCATGAAGTTGATATAATATGTTATATATCCTGCAGTTGGCGCTCGAATGTATATTATCAAATTATTAAAATATGATATTAAACATATAGTGTACGCTATTTTTTGCAGTGTTATGATTATGGCTAATTGCTCTAATTGTTTATGTAGCGCCAGTGTTAGTGATGGTATTGCGGGGGAAAAACCGAAGTGTGCGAATCTGGCTCAGGATAAACATAAGTTGGAAAGCCCGCTAATTGATAGTAGTGAGAGGCGCGGTAAGATAAGAAAGGGAGGTCGTAACTTGCTTTGTGATTGTTATGGTAAAGGCGGTGGCTTGGTGTCATCTGATGAGGATGACGTGATTAAAGAGAATGTCTCTTGCCGCGTTGTAACTCCTGGGCATTCATGTAAGGATATTACTCAACCTGCTTGTAAATCAATGCAACAAGCATATAAATCAAAAGCATATAAGTGCGACAATGGTCATGATGATGTTCTGGCCCAGACAACCGATGATGCATCGAATGTAGACCAAGAGAGCGCTTCTGGGTTTGGCGCAACGATACCAGATAGTCATCATGCTTATGTACAAAAATCTAGTTTACATGAGTATGCTAATCATGATGTATCAGTAGTAGATTCAGATGATACATCAGGACAAAAGGCGCAATCCGGATGTAATACGGATTCATCGCACAAGATTGAGATTTCAACGCCCCAGCCTTCGAATAAGAGCCATTACGATACTTCAGTTATATGTGGGCCACCATATAATTATTTTAATAACGATATATTGAATAAAAGCATGTATATCGATAATATGCGCGGTTTGTTAGTAAATATACACAACGAAAATGAAATGATTAGTGATTTTGTGCAATACGATTGTTTGACATCATTAAAGATTGGCGCAATATTTATTCCTAGATTTACATTTAGTATTTATAGTTTGCATGATTTGTATAGCGGCAAAACTGGCTATGATGAAATCATCGATAGTAAAAAAAATGCAACACAGAATGTAAAAACAGGTGTTGTAAAGAGAGATAGCCCTGCACCAGTTATACGTAATCGCAGTTCATCTCTGGCGAATAAGAAGGTGCAGTTGTCAGTTAAAAAAATAATACTAGAATTAAAGAACAACAAAAATATATCTGATAAAGAGATTCTTGATGCAATTAGGAAGCTTGTAATATTAAGGAAAAAGTATAGAAACAAAAATTCAAGAATGTATGTTAATAAAATAATAAAAAAACTACAAGAACTACTCAAACCTTTGTTGCAAAATAACAAATGTGTAGGCCTTAATGTAAAAAGAAAAGTTTACGAGAATGGCGATATATTTGCGTCGTAATGCTATGTGAAACTCATATTGGAAGCGCATCTTGATTTGCTTTACGTAGTGCAATGTCGTATACAGCTATATAATAGATTAGTCAAAAATTTGGCGCTTGAGTTATCAATGGATTGATGAAAATATATTAAGTGTTCTGGTGGTCAATTTTGATTTATTGTTTTACACGTTGTCGTATTTGTTGCTATAGATGATGTTATTGCGATTTTGATATTTGTGTAGCTTAGAATATCAATAGCAATAATAAATATTGTCTTGATCGTCTGCTAAATCTGGGCGAACAAAGCCGCAAGATATTAGTAATATACTTCTACAACTTCAACTTCAATACATCTTCCTCTGTCAACCCAGAGATCTTTGCTGCTACATCTACTGATAGACCAAGCTTGAGAGCATTGAGAGCAGCTTCAACCTTCGCTTCTCTTAATCCATCCATCCTTCCCTCCTCTCTTCCTTCCATCCTTCCTTCTTCTCTTCCATCTATTCTTGCTTGATTGATTTCTCCTTTTCTTGTTGATAATGCATCAACTGCTTCGTCTAGTGCTTTTCTTTCTGCTGGTGTGTATGAGTTGTATTCTAGTTGGTAGTATGCTTTTTCAAATGTTTCGTCTTTGCCTACGAATTTGAGTAGTTGGTCTATTGTTTGTGTGTTTGAGTTTTGGAAGAAGTATATCCATTTGTCTAGCTTTGTTTTGACGTCATTTGGTGTTTTGTATTTTTTCTTTTTAAATTCAATAAATGTTAGTGATAATGGATCTATGTCATAGGACTTTGATATGATTTCTTGGAATCTATAGTGTGATACATGTTGTTCTGGCCTATGTGGGAATTGTATGAAGTTG
The DNA here is from genome assembly GCA_947367345.1 of uncultured Alphaproteobacteria bacterium. Taxonomy (GTDB): domain Bacteria; phylum Pseudomonadota; class Alphaproteobacteria; order RUG11792; family RUG11792; genus CANBDL01. The sequence goes on from CANBDL010000023.1 coordinate 9,999, forward strand.
AGGAATCCTATTAGTCTAGATGGGTATGTTTTCATATCCTGTTTCAAGTAGTTTACATTCTTCTAGCATGTCTTGTATATCTTCTAGTTTGTAGAATTTTTTTTGTTTTTCAAAGAATTCTCTTTCTTTTTTTTGAATCTTTTTGCGCTACATATACTAGAGCATTATATATCATACATCTTTCTATGAAGAAGTCCTTACGTGATTTTTGCATTTCTGCTGTGAATTTGTGTTTGTTTTTTGTTATACAGCTTAAATCTATTCTTGATGATCCTGGTACTATCATACCTACTTCTTTTTCACTCTGTAGATATTCTATGTCTTCTACAGGATCTGTTAGCCCTTCCATTACTGAGTTTAGTAGATCTAGTGTAAGGTCCTTGTTACACTCTCTACCAAACATTAGTTTGAATAGTACATCGTTTTTGGGATCTATGAGATGATCTTGTGTTCGATTTATGTTTGTCATAGATATATGTATATATTTTGTGTTTTTGTATTGTATGTATGGGTATTGTAGCATGATTATGATATATATGACAAAAAATTCATACAAACCAAAGCACAAATAACAATCAAATAAAATCTACTGCAGCAATATCAACAATAACCGCAGCCTTTATACACTCAACTAACTATTACCACCCTCGTCTCTAAACCTCCTCTCGACATCCTCGATTGTGCCGATAGATGAGAAGAAGACCTCAGGTATATGGTCGGATTTGCCGTTAATGATATTGTCGAAGCTGTCAAGTGTATCTTTTAGCTCAACCAATACACCTTTGCGGCCTGTGAAGCCTTCGGCTGTAGTGAATGGCTGGGACAGGAATTGTCTGATGCGGCGGGCTCGTTCAACTATGATCTTATCATCCTGTGACAGCTCGTCCATACCTATGATAGCGATGATATCTTGCAGAGACTTGAATTTCTGCAATATATACTGAACATCATGGGCTATATTATAATGTCCCTGGCCTACTATCTCAGGATCAATCATTCTCGACGAAGAAGCAAGTGGGTCGACTGCAGGGAATATACCGAATGATGCTATCTGACGGCTAAGAGATGTTACTGCGTCAAAGTGTATGAAGGATGTGACAGCCGATGGATCTGTAAGGTCGTCGGCCGGAACATATATGGCCTGAATACTGGTAATAGAACCGTTCACGGTAGATGTAATACGCTCCTGCAAGGCGCCCATCTCTGTTGCAAGTGTAGGTTGGTATCCAACAGCCGATGGTATGCGTCCCAACAAGGTAGAGATCTCGGAGCCGGCTTGGGTAAATCTGAATATATTATCTATGAAGAATAGAACGTCCTTCTTCTCCTGGTCCCTGAAATATTCGGCCATGGTAAGACCTGTGAGGGCTATACGAGCTCTGGCGCCAGGAGACTCATTCATCTGACCATACACAAGAGCAGCTTTGGAGCCATCCTCGCCGGGCTTCTTGTTGACACCGGATTGTATCATGTCGTGAAACAGGTCGGTACCTTCTCTAGTTCTCTCACCGACTCCGGCAAATACAGACAAACCATTGTGCTTCTTAGCTATATTGTTGATGAGTTCCATGATGAGAACCGTCTTGCCAACTCCGGCACCTCCGAAGAGACCAACCTTGCCACCCTTCATGTATGGAGTCAGAAGATCTATAACCTTGATACCGGTCACGAGTATTTCCGAGCTCGTGGCCTGCTGAGCAAAGCTTGGGGCCTCGCGGTGTATAGGCATTTTGGTCTGAGATTGAACTGGTCCGCAGTTATCTATTGCATCACCTATGACATTGATGATGCGCCCAAGGACCTTCTCGCCAACAGGTACAGTAATTGGCGCGCCGGTATCTATGACCTCGACGCCGCGTGATATATCATCGGTAGTATCCATGGATATCGTGCGCACCACGTTATTACCTATGTGCTGGGCAACCTCAAGTGTGATCTTGTTCCCGTCATCTGTGAATAATATAAGAGCATTAGATATGGCTGGGATATCCTTCTCGAAGTAGACATCAACAACTGAGCCTATGATCTGAGCAACTGTACCTCTGTTGCAGTCCTTGTATACACTAATACCGTCGGTCTTTGCATTTGCATTTGCGTTTACATTATTTATCATCTC
>CANBDL010000024.1 GCA_947367345.1 uncultured Alphaproteobacteria bacterium
CCCCCCCCCCCCCCCCCCCCTACCACCCCCCCCCCCCCCCCGAGCCCTCCACCCTAGAGTTCGTCGGCAGCGTCAGATGTGTATAAGAGACAGATCTAGCGTAGTTTCGTCCAAGGGGGCTGCAAATGCTATTAATGGCATTTTGTCGTTCAATAAGAATGTTATAGGGCAAGTAAAAATACAAAAGTCTCATAATCTTGATATTGTAAGAAGTTATCTCGCATTCTTGCCAAAGGTTGATCTTGATTATCATTATGCTCATGGAAACAAGCAGTATCAAAAGAGTGTAATGGACCCTAAAGAAAGAGGAGATACATCATCTTTTGGAGTAAAAGGCAGATTGAATGTTTTTAACAAAATGCATGATTTCTTTAATGTAATGGTTGCTACGAATAATGCTAATGTCGCATCCATTAAAACACAAAAGTTTATTGAGGACGAAATCAAGTCTGTTATAAAAACGGTTGCTGAGCTGCAGCAATATATGGATAATCGCAAAAATTTATATAAATTGTTGAATTTCTTGAGTGAATTGCTTGTTATAGTTCAGAAGCAACAGATGACAAATATAGCTAACAACTACGAATTAAAGTCTGTTCAAATAGAAACTCAAAGAGTCTTGTTTGATATTAGGCTTACAGATAATCGTATCAATGAGCTGAGATCAGAGTTTAAGTTTAAAACAGGTATGGAATACAATCCTGATGTTTTTAGTGGTTTTTATTCTATTGATCAAGATTTGAGCAACCACATACAAGATATTAAGAATAATTCAGACAGATATCTAGGCAATAATTTGCAGGTTAGACAGTCTTATGCAGAATATGTAGCGCGCAAAAATAAAAGAAACTCAGCAGCATTCAATACGTTTGCGCCTTTCAACGTTGATCTTGAATTAGGGCGTGTAGGAAGCTTGCAGAGAAAAAAGGGTACAAGCGAAAGTATTAATCCTTTCCCAATCTTCTTCAAAAAAGGCGATGATGCTGAATGGGTATTTAAGGTTTCTGTGTCGGCGAATATATTTAATGGCTGTACTGATATGCTGGCATTTGTGCAGGGAGTTCAGGAGGCTGATGGCCATTTAGATTTGTATAAAGCAGTTAAGGAGGATGTTGAAAGTAAGCTGTGCGATATATACGATAAGTATCAGAATACATTATACTTTGTTGAGCATCAACAGAAGCTTGTTGATCTTAAGGCTGAAAACATTACAAATATCAAGAAGCAAAGTAAGATAGGAACAAAGAGCGTGAAGGACTTCCTTGAGGCGTCAATAAAGTGGTATGACGATCTCAAGAAGCTTTCGGAATTTAGGGCTAAGTTGATTATTTTGGTTTCTGATATTTATTCCCTTGTTGGCTTGATTGTTCCTTCTGAGGTTGGCAAAGATGTTAGAAAGGGTGATATAAAGGCTCTTGGCAAAAAGAAGTACTATATTGATTTACAAACATATAAGAGAATCAAGAGCAAATCCACGAGGAGTTAATATTATTTGAAGTTATTTAATTTTTGGTTGTAATATCTGATAGTAAGCCATGTATGATTCTGATAGAAATGACGAATATTGCGATTCATCTATGGAGGAGATACTTTCCTCAATTCGTCGGTATGTATCCGATGAATCTGATGATTCTATTTATAGTACTATAGATGATAATGTTGTAAATTTGAATGAAGATCATTTGCAACCTTCTGAAGCATCTGGTCATGCAAGAGCTGATGATGGTTTGTATGATAATAAAGGAGATGTGAGAGACAAATCAATATTTGGGAAGTTGATTAACGCAATTAAAAAAACGAATTCCGTTGGAGAAAGAGTAAGCACAGATATAAATGATATGACGATTGGCCAACTTTTTAGCGGTGTTGCATCTGGAATTATAGAGGACTGGTGCAATAAAAATCTTAGACGTATAGTTGAAGAAATAGTAGTGAAAGAGATAGAGAAGTTAAAGTCAGAGTAGGTATTGGGGCAGTCTTTGCGAGATATTGAGCTCAGGAGATGTTTTTAGTCTTATTACTCGTCTTTTTATATTTCTTATTCTAGTGTATTGGTCTTTGTATTGTATTTCAGTTATTAAGTGTGATTCTTATGGATTTGTATGTGGTGATGTGTGCTGGATTGCCAATGTATATTGCGTGATGTTTGAATTATGTGTTTATGTTTATGTGAGGTTGACTCACTAAAATTAAGAGAATGTATTATTAATTGGTAGGTTGGTTATGGATTACATTAAATCTTCAGAAGACTTCTTCGCTTCAGTAAATAGCGAAGATTTTTTTACTTTGTGCGTTTTTTCAGCTGAGTGGTGTGGGCCTTGCAAGATGTTGTCTCCGGTACTGGATCAATATCGTAGCGATTGCATAGCAAACAAAGAAAAAATAAATGTGATAAAAGTAAATGTTGATAGCCACAGTGATATAGCTGCAGAATACAATGTTAGCAGTATTCCAACATTGATTCTTTTTGATGGTGGTAGAGCTATAGCGGACAGGACTGGATTTGTTTCTAAGGACGCGTTACACAATTGGGTTTCTAATTATATTTAGATTTTTGTATATTAAATGGAAATTCAATCGTTAAATACCGCAATTAACAATATACTAGATAATTTGTTTTCTTCTTATGTTGAGAATGTGAATAGTATTAGTAATTTGTACGATCATATTGTGTGTTCTGTGGAGTATGTTTTGATCTGTAGAGTTTTGCAGGAGACTTCTTTTAATAAGACTGCTGCTGCACAGGTTCTTGGCATAAGCAGAACAACATTATCCAACAAGATAGCGAAATATAATATTCTCACAGATGAGTAATAAAATTAATTTTACATTTAAAGATAGATTTGGATCAATAAACAAAACATCTTTGTATATTGTTTTGTTGTCGGTATTATTGTTCTTGTCGGAGAGATTTAAAATCACAAATATATCAAGAGATATACGTAGCTCTTCTTTACTCTGGTACAAGACAAACTGCATTAGGCTTGCTAGATTTATTAAGGAAGATTGCAATATATTTTCTGCTTTTCAAGAGAATAGAGATCTGAAGAGTAAGCTTTTGTCTATAGAACGAGAGTTGTTGGTTGTTAAGAGAAGTTTAAGCGAAATTCAGGTATCCAAAAATCTTGTATGCAAAAAAAATGATACAGACAAAGTAGAGAAGGTTTATGGTTTTAGCGGTAACTACTATAATTCCTATATGTATATAAGCGCAGCTCAGGAGTATAAACAATGTGCTACAGTTTACGACAAAAATGGCCTTGTTGGGATTGTTCTACAAATGGCAGGCGGTAGAGCTATAGTAAAAACTATACTGGATAGAAACTTTTATGTACCTGTCATGACTAAGAACAATGTTCACCTTATATTGCGCGGAGATAGTAAAATGATGGTGTCATATCTCGTACAAGACAATATATCAAGCATAAAAGATGAATTTAAAATAGGGGATCTTCTCGTGACATCAGGAGAAAAAGGTTTTTTTGGTAAAGGGATTCACGTTGCCAGGGTAGTAGAGGTAAATAATTATGGGATTAAGGCTGAGCCTGTTGTAAAGCTTGATGCCATAAATTATGTATATGTGTCCGAGGATTAATTTAGCTTTTATTGTGTATGTGGATCATGCAAATCAGAAAAAACATATTATGTGGAATTGTTTGTGTAATTGCATTATTGTTGTGTGGCCTGTTATTTTGCAACAAGTTGAGGGATGATAAAATGCTGACGAATGAGTTTGAGAATAAGATATCAACAAGTATAGAGTTGCGTAGTAAGTCTTTTAGCAACCTTGAGGCTGTTACTATCATGTTGCATGGGTATGGCGATAGTGCTGAGAATTTTCGGCAGATAGGCGAATATTTTTCCGGTCTTGTGCCAAACAGAATTATACTTATTCCAAACGCAATAATTGATCTTTCTTATGGGTATGCATGGTTTCATATTAATGACTTAAGCAATATTAATGGACATGCTCTGAGTGATGGCGTTAAGAAGCTTGACAAAATTGTTGCTGATTACATTGAAGAGGTTTGCAAAACGTATAATTGCCAAAATATTGAGGTTGTTGGTTTTTCTCAAGGTGCGATGTTGGCTATGAGAACAATATATCTAAGCAAATATGTGAAGAGGGTTTTGGCATCTTCTGGGATTTTTTATGTCTCTGAGGATGCTAATATATTGTCAGCTGATGCTAAAGTGCTCATAACTCATGGAAAAAATGATAATGTGGTTCCTTGCAAATATTGTACCGAAGCTTACGATAACTTTAAAAAACTCGGCATGAATGTTGAATTAGTGACAGGGGATTATGGTCATACATGCGATGGTTTATTGGATGGAATAACTTGGTTTTTTGGCCAACGATAATCAACATAATTATTTTATTTGTTTTTTTTTGCTAGATCTGAGCAACTTAATTTGAGCCAAAAATATTTTTCAGAAATGCAATAAAACCTTGGCTCTCGTCTTGGTTGTCGATTTTATTGTGTTTTGCATATATTGCAAGACCTGCAGATGATGCGAATGATGATGTTTTGATATCTGAGCTTGTGGTGCCGTTGATGTTGATTGGGTTTCCTATTCTAAATATTGATCCTTGAAATATTCTGCGAGATGTTATAAACTCATGTAATCCGTTAATTTTACTTCCACCGCCAGTGATAATTATACGTTGCAATGCCTTTCTACATTTTACATCATTCAATGCTGAGCTTATTTTTGTAAACAAATTGTCAATTGAGCCGCTAACTATTGAGTTGATTTTTTTTATACTTACGGTTTCTACGTAAATATTGTTATTTTTATCTATTGTTTTGTATTGTACTAGATCATCTTGGTTTGCAAACATGTTGTATATATATCTCTCTGTGGTTGCATGGGCTCTTGTTGTTTTAATTATTTCTGCATCACCTTCAGATATCATATTGAGGCTTGATGCTATATTTTTCGTAATTTGATTTCCTCCTGCGTCAACGCTATGTATTTCTTGTATGTTGTCTTCTGATATACATAATATTGTTGTTGACTCATATCCTATATCTATTATTGTTGCTCCTTCTTGCTTTTCCTCTTTGGATATTGTGGATAGCGAAGCGGAATATTGTGATAATACGAAAGACAATATGTTTATATTTTGCTTCTTCAATTCGCGTCTTACTGCTTTTGTAAAAGATGTTACGCCGTATACTATATTCACTGTTATTTTTAATTTATTGACAGACATGCCAACTGGATTCTGTACTTCCAGCCTGTCGTCTATGAGGTACTGTATTACAAATACATGCAAAACGTCTAAATCAGATGAAGATGATTTTTTTGCTGAGCTTAAGAAGTCTTGTATGTATTTTTCGGAAATTATATCCCCGCTAAATATAAATGTTTTTGTTTTTCTTTTTGTGATGGTAAATTGAGATGGAATAGAGATATATACATCTTTTACTTGGTATTGTGATTGTCTTTCTACCTCTATTATTGTTTCTAATATTGAACGAGTTAGGCTTACTAGATTTATGATTGACCCCCCCCTGATGCCATTTGTACGTCTGCAACATGAGTTGACGATCTTTATAGCATCAGACCCTTCATTGCTGGCAAAGTTAATAACGGATGTACATATCTTGTAAGTACCTATGTCTATCGCTGTTATTGTGGTGGTTTTAGGGTTTTTGTTCACGATATCTGAATTGTATATGCAACAAACCATATTGTATCACAGGACTGTTCCATGATACAATGGTGTATTTGATTGGACTAGACTTGTGTATTGCCGTATGAAATCTTTATACGCTTTAAAGCTAGCGGAATATTCCATTGGAAGTTGCTGTTTGTGGTGTGCATTGCTGCAAGAATAGAATTACATAGATCTGTAATCATAGATTCTTATTATGCTTCTTGCTGTATTTGTGGTTTCTTGTCTTGTTGAGGCATATGCAACTGAGGTACAGAATCTATCTTAAATTCTATACGGCGATTCTGAGCATGGGATTCAGGTGTATTGCCTGTAGCGACCGGCTGGCTTGGTCCAAAGCTTACGGCAACAAGCCTATTGGATGGAACGCCGTTTTGCGTTAAGAGATTAACAACAGCGATAGCCCTTGCGAAGGCGAGATGCCAGTTCGACTTGAACTGAGCATTGCTGATTGGTCTTGTATCTGTGTGGCCGTGTACACACAGGATCCACGGTACGTCTTTTGGTATTTTGTTGGCAATAGTCTTTACCACTTCTGCGATTCCAACTATTTGCTTTATTCCGTTTTCAGTAAGGCGATCTGATGCTGAATCAAATAGTAGTTCTGACTGGAACATAAATCTGTCTCCAACTATTTTGATATTTGGGTTATCCTTGAGTATATCGCATAGTTTTGCAAAGAAATCTGATCTATATTCGTGAAGCTTCTTGAGTTCGCTAAGTTTTAGATTTTCATCTTTCATGTATTCTATTGTTTTTACATGTTCTTCATTTGTATTCTTAGCCGATGATAGAGCTTGCCTTATCTGTTGGAGTTCATCGTTCAATTGAGCAACTTTATTGTTAAGAATATCAAGACTTTGGGATAATGTTGTGTTTTGGGTTTTAAGGTTGTTATTAGAATCCTCGATTGTTTTTTGTTTATTTTTTTCGTCAGTCAGTATGGAGTTCAACCTTGCTATGGTTTTCTTGAGGCTGCTGACTTGTTTTTCTAGGTAAATGTTTTTATCGCTTGCATTTGCTATGAAGGCATTTGCATTCGTTAGTTCATTTTCCAGCGATGAAAGATCGTTTTCCTTCTCAAATATTACCTGAGATAAATACATCTGAGATGCGATAAAGCCAACAAGAACAAATATAAATACAAGTAAAACAGTTGCTAATGCATCCACAAAGCCTGGCCACGAACCGTGGTCACCATCATTATCACGCCTGTTGAACCTAATCATTTTAACGAATTAGCGATTATTCTTATTGCATTATTTTACCACAATACAAAATTATTGTACTCGTCATTGTATTTTGTATTGACGATGTGGCTATGTTAAAATTTGTATGTTCACATGACGTCAATATATTTTTATGCTCAAGAAAACAAAAATTGTTGCTACCCTCGGTCCGTCAACTTGTAATTCTGATAAAATACGGGACATGATTTTGGCGGGTGTAAGTGTTTTTAGGCTGAATTTTTCTCACGGCACTCATGAATTTCACATAGATACAGCTGCTATGATTAGATCAGTAGAAAAGGATTTGGGCGCGAATGTGGCTATTATGATGGATCTTCAGGGGCCAAAAATCAGGGTAGGTCTTTTTGACAATGGTTTTGCCACGCTTCAGCCTGGCCAACAGTTTGTATTTGATAAAAATAGGGAATTTGGAAGCTCCAAGAGAGTATATGTTCCAAATGATGAATTGTTTCAGGCTATCAAGAAGGGCAATAGGGTTTTGATAGATGACGGAAAGATAGAAATGCGCGTGTCCGACAGAAAAAGAGATACGATAGTTCTCGATGTCATTAATGGAGGCGTTATATCAAACAAGAAAGGCATCAACGTACCAAATATAGTACTGCCTATCAACGCTATTACCGAGAAGGATAAGGACGATATATCCATTGCCAGAGAGGTTACTGCGGATTATGTTGCTATATCTTTCGTACAGAGGGCTAGCGATTTGGTTTTAGCCAGAAGAATAGCAAATGATGTGAAGCCGAACCTAAAGATAGTTGCAAAGATAGAAAAACAGTCTGCCATTGATGATATAGATGGAATACTGGATCAGTGTGACGGAGTTATGGTCGCAAGGGGTGATTTGGCGGTAGAGGTTCCTTTCGAGATGGTGCCAACGATACAGAAGACGATCATATCGAAGGCGGTTGCCTCAAAGAAACCTGTCATAGTTGCAACACAGATGCTTGAATCTATGACCAAGTGTTGTACCCCAACGAGAGCCGAAATAACAGATGTAGCGAATGCAATATTCGACAATACAGATGCGATAATGTTGTCGGCTGAGAGTGCAAGCGGTGATTACCCAATAGAATCTGTAAAAACTATGACTCGTATAGCTTCATACAATGAGGCGTATAAGCCTGTGTATTTGGGGGCATGCGGATCCATTGCAAAATTTGTTTTCGATGTAGCTTTAGAGAGAAAGATAGAAAAAACATTTGTATTTTGCGACAACAATGCAGTATTACTTGATATATCTTCAGCGAGACCAAAAACAGAAATAATAGCAAATGTTTTCGACGAAGATATATACAAGTACTCATGTCTCTTATATGGTGTAAGAGCAAACATGTGTAGCAGGATTTACAATTTTGGCCAGATAGCGAAGATTGTTCAAGAGGAATACTTGCCTGATGGCGAAAGTGTGTTATCAGAAGATTCAGGCGATAAAGATGTTTTGGTTGTAGTTTCCATAGGCGGTCACGATACTGCTCATGTATGCAAGGTGTCTGATATTGGATCTAGTATTTTTTAACAAGTCTATTTAGAATTTTGGAGTTATAACATGGGTATTAACAAGATTGACAATAAGGTGATGGATAAGGTTGCCAATATATTGCGCGAATACAATCTTTCCGAGATAGAATACAAAAACGGTGAGGAATATATAAAGCTAACTTCTGCTTTGAAACCGGTGAGCCAGATTGTTGTTCCCGGCAACAATGTCGGAAATATGATAAGCCATATCTGCCAAAATGATTCTCAGTACATGAATACTGGTGATGCAAATAAAGTTAAGAGTCATAGCCTTATTGCGCAAGATAACACATATGATTGTGACGAATCATCGGAATCTATTGGCTGTACAGATTACTCTGATCATCCTGGAGCAGTTAAATCTCCGATAGTTGGTACGTGTTACTTGGCTCCATCACCTGATGCACCGAAGTATGTTGAGGTGGGACAGGATGTCAGGAAGGACGATCCTATAATGATTCTTGAGGCAATGAAGGTTATGAACGTTATCAAGGCCCCTAAGGATGGCAAGCTTGTGCATATTGCTGTAGAAGACAAGGATCCAGTTGAATACAATCAATTGTTGTTTGTAATTGACTAGGTTGCGTCATGTTTAATAAGGTATTGATAGCAAATCGCGGAGAGATTGCTCTGCGTATCTTGCGGGCATGCAAACAGATGGGTATCAAGACTGTTGCCGTGCACTCAGTTGCTGATGCAAACCTAATGCACGTGCGTTTAGCTGATGAGAGTGTTTGTATAGGTCCAAATCAATCGTCTGGCAGCTATCTTAATATAGCATCTATATTGAGTGCCGCTGAATTAACAGGAGCCGATGCTATACACCCAGGTGTTGGGTTTTTGTCTGAGAATGCCAGGTTTGCAGAGATAGTTCAAGAGCACGGCATAAAATTTATTGGTCCAGATGTGGAGCATCTTATCAGTATGGGAGATAAGATTATAGCCAAGACAACGATGGCAAAGATGGGGGTACCAGTAGTCATTGGTTCTGATGGCTCTCTTGAATCGGTGGACCAGGCAAGAGAGACGGCCGAGAGATCAGGGTATCCAGTCTTGTTCAAGGCCGTTAATGGTGGCGGCGGCAAAGGAATGAAGGTTGCAAATTGTGAGGCAGATCTGGAGCAAGCTTATAATATGGCTAAGGCTGAGGCCAAGGCTAACTTTGGTAATGACGCAGTTTACATGGAGAGATATCTTGCTCAGCCACGCCATATAGAGTTCCAGATCATAGCAGATTCATACGGCAATGTTGTACATCTCGGAGAAAGAGATTGCTCCATACAGCGTAATCATCAGAAGCTGATAGAAGAATCGCCTTGTATGATTATAGATAACCCAACACGTGACAAAATTACACATACGATAGTAGAGGCCGTCAGATCGATAGGTTACGTTGGTGTTGGTACTCTGGAGTTTTTGTATGAAAACGGCCAGTTCTTCTTTATGGAAATGAACACGAGACTTCAGGTTGAGCACAGTGTTTCTGAAGAACTCACTGGCATTGATATAGTAAGGGAGCAGATCCGCATAGCAGCTGGGAATAAGTTGTCGTTTAGACAAGAGGATGTGAGGTTTTCTGGCCATGTGATGGAATTCCGTATAAACGCCGAGAATCCTCAGAGCTTCATGCCGTCTCCCGGTCGCATAACCGAGCTTCACTTTCCAGCCGGCATAGACGTAAGAGTAGACTCTCATGTGTATGATGGCTATGTTGTGCCACCTTATTATGACAGCCTTGTTGCAAAGATAGTTGTTAAGGGGTCGGATAGAAACGAATGTATATCTAGGGGTAGAGCTGCCCTCGACGAACTTATAATTGATGGAATACAGAATACCGCACCGCTACATAGACAAATTTTAGATGATCCAGATTTTATTAACGGAGATTTTAATATACATTGGCTGAAGAGATGGATCGACAGAAGAACTGATCACTCTGTACTGTAGTTGTTTGTTATTGCGATGTCAGCAAATCAAGAGAATTGTTTATTTGTAATATGTATTTCATTGATATAATTGTTCGGAGTCATTAGGGTTTAGAGTGGTTTTCGTGCAATGGAAACCGGCAATGTTCATCTTGTAGAGATCCTGTAGTAAGATTTGTTATTCTTGGCAAGAAAGACAAAAAGAATGATTAGCAAGACGATATATGAGGAAGACGTGGCTAGCACTATTTTGTGCAAGACCACATTCCCCAATCTTCTATGATGCCACGATGTAACTCAATTAATATTACTGGTTATGTGAGTATTATTGTCGGAGCTGTATTATTTTGCTGCTTATTATTGATCCCCAAGTTTACCTTAGATGCCTTCCATCCGGCTGATATGCTGGAACCAAAATAGCATCCGCTCTTGTGCTTGTATTGTCCGTTTAAGCAGATTAAAACAGATATGTCTCCGCATTTACACTCAAGATTATCTTTCTTGCTGTTGCTAATTATTCTAGATCCATTCATAGGAGACCATACAACCTTTATACCTGCAGAAATTTCTTTTATAATTTCGGCAAGAATATCAACCTGAAGAGATATATTGAAGATATCAATTTGATTATCTTTGTAATATAAACTGATAAACTGTAATCTTGGGCCAACCTTGATTATAAATTTGGAAACCTGCAGTGTAAATTTAGGTGTTACGTATCCATACGCTACATCAGATTGCAAATTAATATCTTGAGACGTATTTTCTGTCTTGCTATCTAATTTAAAGTTATTGATAAAATTAAACCCAGGTCCACCTTCTATCTCGCAACCAATATAGATATTGCGCCAAACATTATACTGATACCCGGCTACAGCATTAATCTCAAAAGATCCTGATTTTTGATTGGAATACCAGTATTCAGTATATTTTTGACATGGTTGTGTGGTGTTATCTTGTTCGTCATCTTGGATGCTGTCTTCATTATTGTTTTGTGTATTATCGCTATCGTTTTGTATTGCTTCCTGAACAACAGAATCGCTCTTGCGAATACAATTTTGTGTAGTAATTTTGTTAAGAATTTTACATCCTTCTTTATTCGCATAAGATTGATTTTGTTCTGCAGCGAAGTTATTCTCGTCGGCCTGTTGCGCTTCTTCGCTTTGTGTTTGTTGTGTCGGAGATTTTCTTTTTTCTACTTTCTTTTCGGTTTTCTTTTTTGTTTTTATGGTAGTATTGAAGCGTGATTTGTTTTGTTGTTCTTGGTGTGACTCACCGCTATATATTTCTGCATTATCTTGTTGTTCTTGGTTTTGTATTTTGTTGTTTTTATGTTGTTGAGTGAGGTTGCTTGTATCAATACTAAGAGGATGAATCTGCGGTCTTATTACATATTTTGATGGTAGAATTGGCGGTTGTGCTAATTGTGTATTTTGTTGGGTTTTCTGATTTGTATTGCCTGGTGTTTTCCCTGTGTTACTGTCCTGGTTCTTTTCTTGTAATGCCTGTATTGCTCCTTGTCTTGCCGATTCTGACAATAATCCTTCGGCATCATTAGTACACAAGCATGTCCTCTTTGTTGTTTGTGAATTATTTGTTTGAGACTGTCAACCCCAAAAGCCCTAACATCTGATACAATATAACCATATTAGTTATATGGATCAATAA
>CANBDL010000025.1 GCA_947367345.1 uncultured Alphaproteobacteria bacterium
TCGATGATGCAAGTGATGCGATATCATCCTTCAAGGGAGCTATTAATGTCGCTAGGGCTGATGGATTGGAGAGGGGGTAGGATGGAAGGAAGAGAGGAAGGATTGAGAGAAGGTGTGGAGCAAGGCGCTAGGAAGAAGGCTGCAGAAGCAGCTCTCAATGCTCTCAAGCTTGGTCTATCTGTAGATGTAGCAGCAAAGATCTCTGGGTTGACGGAGGGGGATGTAAGAGGATTATTGAATAAATAGACAAATATTGGAGAATAATTATCTAGGCAAAAAATGCAAGCAATGCGTGGTTCTATATGTAGATCAATGTAATTCTTGTAGTATTGGCACAGATGTATTCTACTGATATTAACTATAACATTGAACAGCTACAGATTCCTGCCATGATTTCATGTTGTCATCAAATATTTCTCGGTTATACTCTTCATCACCTAGAAGTATTTTTTCTACATAATCCTGCATACTGTTTTTAACTTTATGTAATTTATTTTTCTTATCCTTGTTTTCATCTGAATCACCAATATCTTTCTGTTTACTATCTATTGATTCACATATCTTGTCGCACTTTGCTATCACAGTTGCATATTCTATGTAGTTATTATCAACTATGTTGTACAGCTTCATACCTTCATCCAGATAGTTTTGATAGGCTTCAACATCTAGCTGTAATATTTTTGGATTTATACCTTCTTCGGATATTGCTTCTATATATCCAAATACTCTTTTACAACTGCTTTTTACTTTGCGATACACATTTTCGCAACTGCTATGGCCATGAAGTTTGTTTTCTAATGTATATAGTAGGATGATGCAGTTTACAAAAGGATCTAGTTCATCTTTTTTGTATTTATACATCCATAGCGCTTTGTTCATTATATCTTTGCATTTTGTATACATATATGCTAGCTCATAAAAACTGCTTGCGCTTCGTCTCACAAAATCAGCAAGTTGCATTTGTGTTTTTATGATTGATTTTAGAATCGACCCAAAATTATCATCTGGTATCTCGCTTTGGGCTGATTCTGCGATGCTCTGCAAAGCATCCATTGTATATACCATAGATCGTTTAAACTCTTCCATAACATAACCTGTAAAATGTGTCTGTATTTATTATAACATAGTATGAGTTGCGTATAAATTTGTTTTTATAATTATGTACAACATAATTGTCATATATACGTTATACTGTATATCAGACGATATTTGCATTTTTCTATTGTTGTATACTTGTATTAGTATGTTTTGCTTATATTGTTAGATGGTGTTTTATCATGAGTATATTGAAACATTTTAGCAAGAGGCTGGTTACAAGTTGGTTTACCTCTATTCTCTGACAAGTTAGGTAAAGTAATGATACTGGCAATCATAGAAGAAAGTACTACAGGAGAACTATCCAAAGAACCATGTGTATCACACCATATAACCCAATCAATACAAACAGGACAAAACATATTCAAATGCATCTCGTACACAGTTATACAACTTGCTAAGTTCAACACGCCACAAGAAAAGATAAAAACAGAAAGAGAAAAATGGCTATGGTTTATGACCAAAGCACCAACTGTAACAAATGACAACTACCATAAATTCATAGGTAATGACGCAATACTCCAAAACGCATACAAAATGCTTCTTACAACATCATACACACCAAAGGAACTGTATAAAATGGGTAAGGCAGACAAAGAATTCGAAGAGCATGTAGCCAAAATACAGGAAGAGCATGAGAATGGAAAGGCAGAGGGGTTGAAGGAGGGCGAGAGGAATGCGAAGATAGAGACTGCAATTAACGCTCTCAAACTTGGTCTATCTGTAGATGTAGTTGCCAAGATATCTGGTTTAACGGAGGATGATGTATTAAATCTGAAGAAATGATACAAGCCAGATTATGGCGCACGTCTTTCTTTGGTCTGTCTATATCGTTACTACTTGTGTATAAATATCACAGGTCGTGATAACAAAATTATTATACAGATACTTATTAATTTATCAGTTCTGCAATTTTTGCTATATCAACTATCTGATGTACATCAAGGCTGGCGCATCCAATTAAAACACCATCGACGTTTTTGAGTGACAATATTTCTTTTGCATTTGCAGAGTTCACGCTTCCTCCATATATTACTTGGGTATCATACATTTCTTTTATATCTCCGCATATTGAATCTATTTCGCCTGAATCTGGTATTACTCCAGTTCCTATTGCCGTAAGGGGTTCATATGCAATTAAAATAGAATCTTTGTTTTGTTTTATTAGTTTGCTTATATCTTCGTTTATCTGGTCCCTGTATTCTTCGCTAACACATAATATTGTTTTTAGACCAGCACCGCAGGCGTTAATTATTTTTTGATGTGTTTTTGTTTGTGATTCCTCGCATTGTATACGTCTTTCGCTATGACCTAGTATTACGTATTTAACTCCGTTATCCAGAAGCATTTTAGATGATATCTCTCCGGTTTTTGCTCCATACCCATCGAACACCGAACAATCCTGCGCAGCTAGACATAGTTTATTCGAATATTGACAAATGAAAATATTTGGTAATGCAAAAATGATTCTGCTGTTGTAACCAACTAAATTGCAAAATTCGTTGGCAAGATCGATGTTGCCGTTCATTTTCCAATTACATACTATAATTTTGTTCTTAATTGATTTGTTTTCTGCCATTGTCTGCCCTAATGAAGTGCTTATACCGCCTACCTCCAAATTTTATCATTTCTCCATAGTTGTCGTATATTTTTTTGTAGCCAAATTTGCAATAATTTTCTATTGCGCATGTCGTTAATGCCAAGAATTCTTGGCAATCTTTCTGGTTTATATTCATTGTATATCCGATATCTTTGTGGCTGTTTAAATCTATTATGAAAGCTTGATCTACTTGTTTTGGCTCAAGATCTCCCGCTCCTGAGTAATTTTTGATTAAACACTTCAAAAGAATAGCTCCATATCTACTTGTCAAGTCATGTTTATCAATCATTGATCTATCATGACAGAAGAAGAAAAATTCGTTTTTATAGATTTTGCTGCATTTGCTTTTGATTTTGACTGAATATCCGTTTGCCAATTTAATACATAGATGTCCGCGTCTAACAATAGAATTTCTTACATATCTTTCATCTCGCGATTCTTTTAGCTTTCTGATGAGCTCTACACATTGATGGTATCTAAATATGTCGTGATCCATTATGTTCCTTAAATTCATTTCGATTATATCGTCTGTACAACCGCAAAAGTAGTCATGCAAAAGTTTGTCATATAAAAATGAAAAATGTTTTTCTTCCTGGTTTCTGTCAGTCAGTTGCAATTCGCATTTTGCGTAGAATGCCTCTGGATTTTGCAAAAGCAATCTTACGTCTTCATCGTATAAAGTATCTGGGATACAATGTTTTGTATCATCAATTGTGTCTGTTTCTATTCTGTTTGTTACGCAATATAGTTGTCCGACTATATCTTGATTGGCTTTTTCAAGATGTATCTTGTGTTTTGCGCAAATTGTTTCGAACTTATCCAAAATTGCGCTTTTGTGATGTATTGTTTGTAGATGTTTACGCGAATGTAGCAAGTATATTCCTTGTCTTACGCACAAGAATGATGAATAAAAATAATTCACAAGCTCTTTATGTTTGTCATCGTATGTTTGTAGGTTGAGCTTTCTTCTCATGGAATCATGAAGCCAGTATGATCCATATATTGATGGACGCCAATACTCCTCTGTCATCATAGATAAAATTAGCGCTCTGTTGATAGATGAGTTCTGTATTGCTGATGGAGTTATAATTGATACATCTGATGCGTTGTTCTCTTCTTGTTCTTTGTCAATGTAGTCAATAAGTATTATCAGTATCTTATCAATGTATTTGCTTATATCCATGTTTAAATATTTGGAAAAGTGCTTGTCTATCTCTTGGAGAAGATTGTTTAATCTTTGGTCATCCGTTTTTTTTGATATAATGAAACGATCTATTATATCTCTACTCATTTTATAAAAATTTACAGATATACTCAGGTTTTCGCAGAATGATATTCTGTTGTATAGTTGTTCAGTGAAATCGTTACACGGAGATACAACTGATATTCTGTTGCCCAGATTTTTGTTCGTTTCGCAGAGATGAGCGATATAATCCATTTCGTCCATAGAATCTTCAAAGCACCCCAGGAAAATCTTGTTTGTTGTGTTTTTTAGTGTATGTATTATATCTGAGTTGTCTTGTATTTGCGTATTTGTAATTGGTTTATATGCGAGCTTTATGTCTTCCATACCAAGATCCTTGAGGATATCGCACCAATAATGCGAGACTATCTTGACAAACTTAAATCTATCTTGCCAATGCTGAGGGAATACCGACAGAAATACTGATTCTAGATTTTCTTGCGATATTTTATTTTTGCGCAATTCGTCAATTACGTATGCCAAATCCTTTGCCATCTTGATTGACAATATAGTCGGAGTTTTTATAGACTGTATTATTAGCTTTGTTAGGATTGCTATTCTTTCTACGTGAGAAATAGTATTATTATCGACAGTCATTAATTTGTAAATTTGATATGGTGCACATAAGAAGAGTCGAACTTCCAAGGATTTCTCCACTCGCACCTGAAACGAGCGCGTCTACCAATTCCGCCATATGTGCAATATTGCGAATCAACACTGTGATTCTACCACAATGTATGTAAAAAACAAAGATCTGTGCAGATACTTAAATTATACATCATATTGTATTCAGATATTGGGAAGCTATATGTCTAAGTATTCTCTTAAGTATCTTCCGGTATGGCTCTCCTCGCATTTTGCGACTTGCTCGGGTGTCCCCTCACAAACTATATTACCGCCATTTTTCCCTGCCTCGGGGCCTATATCTATGACCCAATCTGCCGTCTTTATCACATCTATATTATGTTCAATGACTATAACAGAATTGCCTGATTTTACAAGAAGATGTAGTATTTCAAGAAGTTTTTTTACATCATCCATATGAAGCCCTGTTGTTGGTTCGTCAAGTATATACAGAGTATTGTTTGATGTTTGCTTTGATAGTTCTTTAGCAAGCTTTATGCGTTGTGCTTCTCCTCCAGACAATATTGTTGCTTTATGGCCTATCGTGAGATATCCTACTCCAACTTTCTTTAGGCAATTAAGTTTTTGGAATATTGCAGGATAGCTTTGAAAGAGCTTTGCCCCGTCATTGATTGTCATGTTCAAGACATCAGAAATTGAATATCCCTTGTATTTCACTGCAATTGTGTCTTGATTGAAGCGAGCCCCCTTGCATTGCTCGCATGTTATATATATGTCTGGGAAGAAGTGCATCTCTACCTTGATTACTCCATCACCCTTACAGAGCGCGCATCTACCTCCACTGACATTGAATGAAAATCTACTGCTGGCATATTGTTTTTGTTGAGCCAGAGGAGATTTCGCAAAGATCTCTCTGATATCCGCGAAACACCCAACGTATGTGATTGGGTTGGACCTCGGGGTTTTTCCGATTGGAGCCTGGCTTATATTAATTACATCTGATATGTTTTCGATGCCACTGATAGAATCAATGTATTGGCGGTTGTTCTCAAGTATGTCTTGTTTTTTCAGCATTGCATTGTGAACTGCGTTATACAGAAGATCAAGTACAAGAGTTGATTTTCCTGATCCTGATACACCTGTAACACAAACAAACCCATGTAGAGGAAATTTTACATTTATGTTCTTTAAATTGTTTTTGCACGCACCTTTTATTTCGATGCAATTATTCATGTTTAATGCTTTTCTTGGCTGTATGTCTATTTTTTCTTTATTTGACAGATATCTGCCTGTAATACTATTTGGGTTTTTCTTTATATCTTCTATTGTGCCACATGCTATTACTTCTCCGCCGTGGATTCCGGCGTTAGGCCCTATATCTATTATCCAGTCTGACTCGTTCATTATGATATCATCGTGCTCAACTACTATAACTGTATTGTCGCTGTCACGCAGTTTTTTGAGTGCACTGATGACCAGATGGTTGTCTCTCTGGTGTAGACCTATAGATGGCTCGTCAAGTACATATATTACACCCGTAAGCCCAGATCCTATCTGAGATGCCAACCTTATTCTTTGCGACTCCCCTCCGGACAATGTTTCAGATTGCCTCGCTACTGTCAGGTATTCAAGTCCAACATTGATAATAAATTGAAGTCTCTTCTGGATTTCTATGATGGTTTTTTCTATGATTGCTCTTTCTGATTCTGAGAGATTTTTAACTATCGTACCAAGCCACGAAGACATCTCTTCTACCGTCATCTGTGATACTTGAGATATGTTCATGTCGTCAATTAGAACGCACAGAGCCTTTTGACATAGCCTATCCCCATTGCAAGCAGCACATGTTTTACGCGCTTGGAATCTATGTGTTTCATCATAGGAGTCATCCTCCTTGTCGTTGTTGCTGACATACCCTAGCCCACCGCATTTTAGACAGGCTCCTACCTGGTTATTGAATGAAAATAACCTTGGCTCTATCTTTTCTATGCAAAATCCAGATTCTTGGCATATATATACTTCAGATAACATTGTTTCTTCTTGCGTATCAATGTTTTTAATTATTATTATTCCTCCACTTATACTTAGAGCTCTCTCTATTTCATCCTTTAGTTTTGATTCATTGTCATTGGTATTGCCAGTAAGGATCATTTTTGATAGCACAAGAGAGATATTGTATGTAATGTTTGGATTAATATTCGGCATACTATCAATGCTGTATAAATCGTTATTTATGCAAATTTGTTGTATGTTTTCAGATTCTATAGTTTTTAGTAAGGATTCTTGATTGCATTTGTTATGTATTGCGATTGGGGCCATTATATAGTAGTGCTGGTTATCGTTTATATTCATTATGTATTCTATTATTTGTTGCCTAGATTGTTGCTTCATTGGTAATCCTGTATTTGGTGAATACGGAGTACCTATTCTTGCATACAAAAGCCTCAAATAATCGTATATATCTGTAATTGTTCCTACTGTAGATCTTGGTTTCCTTGATATTGATTTTTGTCCGATTGCTATTGTTGGTCCTAGGCCTTCTATTTTGTCTACGTCTGGCCTCTGCATCATGTTGAGAAATTGTCTTGCATACGGGGATAGAGTATCAACATAGCGTCTTTGCCCCTCTGCGAATATAGTGTCAAAGGCCAGGCTAGATTTTCCAGAGCCAGAAACACCGGTTATTACAACAAGTTTATTTTTTGGTATTTCAACGTTTATGTTTTTGAGATTGTGCTGCCTCGCACCTTCAATCGATATGTTGGCGTATTTCATTGTGAAAAGATTATCTAGCAACTTAAGCCAATTATATAACTTTTTTGTTAAGAATGACAAGCTATTTTTTAAAATTTCAATCAATTAGAAGAAACGGCCTGTACACGGAAAATTATTTTGTTCTGAGATAGGTGTATAGTGGTAGAATGACTATATGTATACGCAAATTAGTTGATTGTGTTATGAAGAGATTAGATAATAGGGGATACGACCAACTTAGGCATGTTGCAATAATCGCAAACTACTATAGCCATGGCGATGGATCATGTTTTGTAAAGTTTGGTAATACTCATGTTATATGTTCGGCAACAATAGATCGTAATGTGCCGCTATTTTTGAGGGGAAGCAATAGCGGATGGATCACAGCAGAATATGGGATGCTCCCAGGAGCTGGAAGCGAACGCATTAAGCGTGAAGCTTCAGGGGGTAAGCAGTCAGGCAGAACACATGAGATTCAGAGACTTATAAGTCGCTCACTAAGATCTGTTGTGGATTTATCAATGCTTGATCAAAAACAGATTAAAATAGATTGTGACGTCATACAAGCTGATGGAGGCACAAGAACCGCCAGTATTACAGGAGCATTCGTTGCAATGTATCTCGCATGCAAAAAAATTGATCGCAATGTTGGGATGATTAATGATAGCGTTGTTGCTGTGTCTTGCGGTATTGTTGATGGTACGCCTTTGCTAGATATAAACTACTCTGAGGACTCAAACGCAGATGTTGATGCAAACTTTGTGATGAGTAAAACAGGTATAATTGAGGTTCAGGCATGCGGCGAGAAGAGGCCTTTCACAGAAGATGAATTACAAAAGCTTATGGATCTTGCTAAATCAGCTAGGGAGACCCTGATATCAATACAAAACAATGCTCTTGGGATATAGTTTTGCTTGCGAAGATCTTAATTGCCTTGACTATCTTGAACAAAATATGATACAATCACCATGTGAATCTTAGATTTTTATTTCTGGAATACGATATGACGAGACGTTGTGAATTGAGCGGAAAGACGGTTTTGTATGGCAACAATGTAAGCCATGCCAACAATAAATCAACAAAAAGATTTTTACCAAACCTGCAAAGCGTTTCTTTTTTAAGTGATGTTTTGCAGTCTAGTTTTCAGTTTCGTGTTACGGCGTCATGCATAAGATCTGTTGAGGCCAATAACGGCATTGATGAATATCTCCTGAAAACAAAAGATAATGTTTTAAGCAAGAAAGCTTTATCTTTGAAGAAGGCTATTGCCAAAAGATTGCTGACATTGGCAAGCGACAGCAAGTAAGCAACGTACTTTTGAGCAGGCTTATATCTCTGTCTGCTCCATCGAAAACAACAATATATTATTCGTATGTATATTTAGAATTTAATTTTCAATTTTGTACACAAGATTCTGGTGTATTAGTTGTTTCTATACCGATTACACAAATTTTTAATCGGTATATTATTTGATTGAATGCATTAAAATTAGCGATATTGTTTTTACTTGAGATATCGTTTATCATAAAATATTCTTATGACAAAGAAGCGCTAGATGATACATTGATATGAACAAGATAATTTCATGGTTAGCCCTGATTAGAGCCAAAGGAGTTGGCTGCGTAAAATTCTGGAAGCTGATAAATGAGTTTGGTGATTCTGAGTCCGCAATTAAGTATGCGAAGGTAGAAGTTGACTACCGTGAAGCAGAAAATATATACAAAAAATATTGTAATAATATTATTATTGCTGATGATATTTATTATCCTAAAAGATTAAAAATATTGGATAATCGCCCACCTATATTATTTTACAAAGGAGATAAGGATATTTTACTGCAAGATTCTGTTGGAATAATAGGGGCTAGAAACTCATCAATCAATGGTAATTCTATTGCATACAATATGGCAAAGAATTTGGCGCCACATTTTTCTGTTGTATCTGGCATGGCCAGAGGTATAGATTCCAGTGTACACAAGGGATCCTTGACAAGCCATAAAAAAACTGTTACTGTACTGCCTCTTGGAATAGAAAACATATACCCCAGCGAGAATAAAATGCTTTATCACGAGATAGAGAGTAATGGAGTAATTATATCTGAGCATATTGATTATCATGGAAGTGACCCAGGAGTATTTTATGCGCGAAATCGTATTGTGGCAGGCATGTGTAAGGCTATCGTTGTTATCGAGGCTGCTAATAAATCTGGCACAATACAAACAGCAAATCTCGCGATTGATATAGGTTGCGATGTTCTTGTTGTTCCGGGCTCCCCTCTTGACCCAAGATCTCATGGCGGGAACTACCTAATCAAAAATGGCGCGCCTCTTGTAGAAAATCATTTTGATGTTTTAGATATCATTGGAGCCAATTATAATATTTCCAATAACAAGCACGTGGTTACTGAATCTGATTCATTTGATTTACGCAAAAATCACGAAGAAAAGATCTTATCTCTCCTGGATACAAACCCCATATCAGTAGAGTTTTTGGCATTTCAATCAGGCATGCCTGTCAATGAAATCTTACAAATAATATCTATACTTGAGATTCGCGGAAAAATCGTGAAACATAACATGAATATGATTTCCAAAATAAAAAGTTAAATTTTTATTCTAAAATCTGATATGCCGATAAGAATCTTGACTGCTTGTGGAATTTTATGCTAAAATCAACCTGTAGGATTCCTTGATAGCTCAGTCGGTAGAGCAAGTGACTGTTAATCACTGGGTCGGCGGTTCGAGTCCGTCTCAAGGAGCCACTTCGTTTTCTGTGATCGCGAATGTCATCAGTGATCGCGTGATTGGTCATATTGTTTTGTTGTTGAGTTGTATCTTTTCTTTTAAACCATACTGGTATAAATCTTTTTTAGTGTAGTTGAACCACTATCTCCTGTTTTACTTTTGATATGTTTTTATATTTGCTGTTGCTGGTATTGCTCTTCGGAAACAGATTTAGAAATAGAACCAGACTTACTGTTATCGCTACACATGTTGTTTTCTTTATAATACATAGATTTGTATGCTTAGTTCATGGTATTTGGATATTGCGTGCGCGACCTTCATCGCCTCTTTACTGAATCTTTGAATATACCAATAACAATATGTATAATTATTCTGTAAGTATGATTTTATGGAATTTAATGATTATAAATATAGTGAAAATTTCTTGTTGTATAAATAAAAGATTTTTATCATTTTTGATGTATTTCTGTGTAATTATTTTTGTATGACTGGTTCATATGTATTTTGCAGTAAAGGCAAGACTTTCGATATGGACAAATTGTACAAAGAGTGCGTAGCAGGCAAAACACACGAAGAGCTTTTGAAATATGGCGCACTCCAATCCAAACCGCAACACCCATAAACAATAATAAGCATTACAAAAAATGCACACATATAACAACCATCTACAACAGATAATCTCCAGCTTAATTGGGAGCGAGATTATCTGCTGTATACAGCTTGCAACAAAAGATCTGTATGATTGTTTTGTTATGTAAGCATTGTTGAAGACTTAGTAAAGATATGATAATGTGTTTACTGTAGATATGATATATCTTGTTAAAGATTTGTTATAGATATGTGATAGTGCTTTTTACTAAAGACAATGTGGTTGTGATTAATGTAATCTCAAATACATAAAACATTCAAAAACAGCTAAAACAGTTATTAATACAGATAATACAAGATAACAGACAGCAAGACAAAGGAATAGATTGGAATAATTAGATAGTCCATATATCATCCATAGGTTAGATACATCTGATTTTTGACAAAACAGATCTATAGAGAATTCTACTGTACATAGAGAATAATAGTTCTAAACCAGTAGGGATAATATATGAACTACAATCATCTTACCATAAATGATCGTCTAATTATAAGAAAGTCTTTAGACATTGGTTTTAGTATAAGACAGATAGCAAGAGTCTTAGATATAAGTTCATCAACAGCGTGTAAGACTTATGCAGATGTCGTCTGGCAATGATGGTTATTGTTTTAATCAATGTAATTCTGCTCTAATTTAGTAGAAAAATTGGTAGATATACTAACTCACTAGGAAAATATCTACATCAATATGCACAAGCATCTTATGATCATGTTAAAAGAAATAGTCGTAGATATGTTGTGTATAATCAGGATGTGATTGACAGAGCATCAGAGTTACTTAAGTCCTATAGTCCACAACAGATGTATCACTACCTTCGTGATGAGAAGTTACCATCTACATCAACCATATACAAATACATATCACTTGGAATAATACATAAGAAGTATAAACAATTTCTTCCATTCAAAGGATTAAAATTCAAAAGAAGACAAAGAGGTAAATATGAAATAGGTAAGACCATATCTAAGAGACCTAAGCATATCAAAAACAGAAAAGAATCTGGACACTTGGAAATGGATACAGTATATTCTGGTAAGAATGCTAAAGGTAAACACTGTCTACT
>CANBDL010000026.1 GCA_947367345.1 uncultured Alphaproteobacteria bacterium
CATTTAATGTTTAATATAATAATGTTTGAACTTACTGACCAAAAATTTACAAGAATAATGCTTAAGAATAATAAAATGTATTTAAATGATGTACATAAAGAAATACAGTATTCATGCCGCCAAAAACTAATATATTCACTGAATATACTTAGCTACGAAGGCATGAAACGTAGTTTAGATAATGCAATATTGTTATATTGTGTTAACAGATATATTTTATTTTTTCAATTCTTCTATCTTTTTGCCAATATTATGAATCATTTCTTGTACAGCTTGTCGATTATTTTGAATTTCTTTGGCTCGCATAAATGCATTGTCAATACGTACCTGTAGTTCATTGTCCTTCCCAAACCGTTGACACATATTGTTATACTCGGCGTTTTCTTTATTAAAGGAGATATTTTTATCATTATAAAATCCAACAAATACATCTATTTTACAAGCTTCAAATATCCCTTGATAGAATTGTATCATTATATTCTTCAAAACATCTTCAATATTATTCAAAACATTATCAATATATTTCTTATCGGTGCTCATATCATGTCTTAAGATCTCCAATGGTTGATCTAATTGTGCCAACAGTTTTGCTGTTTCACTGATACACCTTGAAACTCTACCTTCATTTAATAAATTTTCGACTTCTTGAATAAATGGCTCTACGATTGATTTTTGTTCTTTAAGCATGCCACATTGTGCCATGTCTTCACATTTTTCTAGTTCGCTTAATCTATCTTTATGTTGCTGCTCTTCGTTTAATAATTTTTGTTTTCACTTAATAAACCCTGAAAAATATGTTTCATTACATGCCTTGGGTCTATACCTAGTCCTTCTAATTGATCCATAGCTCCAAAGAAACCATCACGACTTATGTCAATTTTTACAACTTCTTGTGCAATCTGCATATCGTTCATACCTGATGCCAATAATTGTTGCACGAACTGCCCACCACTTTCGTATTGATCTACTGCTTCTTGAACATCACTGTTATCTGCCTCGCTATCAACTTCCTCTCCTGATTGCTCGACTAAACTATTCGACACAGATGACTCATTTATATTTTTTTTATCATTCATACAAAAAACATTATAGCTTCCAATTAATAGCATAAATACATATGCTAAATAAACGTTTCTCAAGGTATATAACATATTATGTCCTCCCAACAAAATAAATAACAGTTATTATTTATTAACCACTCATGACTTGATTGTATAATGCAATACATATGTTTGTCAAATAGTTTTTATATAATTAGAAAAACGCCCTAAGAACCGCAACATTATACAACAACGATGATTTATTTTATAATTAAGATAATAGTTGCGCGACCACTGCTTTCAATGAAACATATAACTCGTTTGTATATTGATTTTATAGATGCTGAGAAACCGTTTTTTCTTTCAAGTAATCAGGCAAATCATGTTGCACGCGTAATGAGAAAAAATATAGGCGATATTATTCATATATTTAATGCAAGCCAAGGAGAATATGAGTGTATTATTACAGAAATAAAATCAATGTATGTAAAAGTGCAGGCGACAAAGCAGATACTGGATTCCCAGCACGACAAAAGAAAAAGCGCAATAGCATTTGGAATTATCGACCAAACACGTTGTAAATGGCTTGTTGAAAAAGCAACGGAGCTTGATGTATGCGATATAATACCGCTTTGCACAAAGTATTCCGACAAGCAATTAACCTGGAAACGAGACAAGATGCAAAAAGTTGCAATACAAGCATCTGAACAGTGTGAAAGGCTCGATATACCAAATATATACGATCCAATTACTCTCGAAGACCTATTTAATTCTGATATATTTGCGCAATACACCAAGTTAGCATGTATAGAGAGGGATATGTCCAGAGCTTGTATATGTAATACATCGTTTTTATACGATACGCCTTATGTTTTTATAGTTGGGCCATCTGGAGGTTTTCATCAGGATGAAACAAGTTTTTTGATTGATAAATCCAATTATACGATTAGTATAGGCGGCAATATACAAAGAACAGAAACGGCATGCATATCGTGTTTATCGTACGGATATTATAAGTCTCTAATCTTAGAACAAAAAAAATAATACAAATTCACGCTCCAGCTACAGCCTTCCATCCGTCGTATGCCTTATATGATGACCGCACCATTGGACCAGACACAACATATTTTATGCCAATCTTCTCGCCAATAATTTTATATTTCTCGAACTGTGCCGGAGTAACAAATCTATGTATCGGGATCTGATCTTCCGTCGGTCTAAGATATTGACCTATGGTAAGTATATCAAGATCTATATCGGCAAATTCCTCAATTGACTCAAATACCTCATCATCGTCCTCCCCAAACCCAACAATGATGGCGCTCTTCGTTATGCATCCATTTTGCTTAATATACTTTAACATTGATAATGACTTATCATAGTCAGCTGGCTTCTTCTTTACGGTATCATGAAATCTCCTGACAACCTCCAGATTATGAGCAAAAACATCAGGCTTCTCCGACAAAACTATATCTATGTTTTTATTGTCATAGTGAAAATCAGGAGTTAGAATCTCTATCCTGACCCCATCACAATTACGTCTGATAGCTCTAATTATCTCTGCAAAATGCTGAGCTCCTCCATCTTGCAAATCATCACGAGTAACAGATGTTATAACTGCATACTTGACACCCATCTCATTAATAGAGTCTGCAATTCTCCCAGGCTCATTACCATCTAATCTGCTAGGCACCCCGCTCTTAATACTGCAAAACGCGCAACGTCTAGTACACGTGTCTCCCATAGCGAGGAAAGTCGCAGTCCTTGATCCCCAGCATTCACCAATATTTGGGCACCTTGCCTCTTCGCAAACTGTATGCATCTTGTTGGTTTTGCATATAATATTCGTTACAGATATATTACCCGTATTAAAGCCCGCACTTCTTACTCTAATCCAATCCGGTTTATTAGAATTCCTCTTATCTATCATTATCTTTGTCTAAAAATATCCTGCATATGCATTTTATCACGAGATACGAAGCATAACTCCACTTAAACAACGCAAAAACAATTTGAGTATGTAGTAATTCAAATTTCTTATTGTTGTTGTAATGATAAATTCTCATTATTATTTTCCATTCCGGCAAGATCGATATTATTAGATGAATCGTTATTATCATCACTGTCCGGAACCTTCTCTGAGTCCTCCATATCATTAGGAATGCCGCCATATCTAAATGCTTCGATAATCTCTTCGCATTTCGATGTTTGTGTTTTCGCTAAAGCATCTTCGCCATTGAATATTCTTATGGCGTCATCTGCCTCTATTGTTTTCATTTCATATAATGCTTCAGCGAGTCTGGATACTTTATCTTTGTTTTTTAGCATAATATCATACGCTTCCTGATATTGCTCATTAACAATACGATTTATTTCTTCTTGAACGTCTGCAGGAAGTCTAGCACCATAATCCTCTTCTCTTCTATAATTTATGAACCCAATTTTATCGCTAAAACCATAGTTTATAACCATTCTTGTAACCATATCGGTTGCCTGCAGAATATCATTCGATGCTCCACTTGTAATCTTGTCTTTACCATAAAAAATCTCTTCTGCAATACGTCCACCCATGCACATTTTTATATGAGACAGCATCTCATACAGACTTTGTAGAGTTACATCTTTTTGATGCACAAATGACGTAAGACCCAAAGCGCCTCTACGTGGTACTATAGTAACCTTATGCAAAGCAACTTGTGTTGGATATAGAATTGCAATTGATGCATGGCCAGCCTCGTGATAAGCCGTCATTTTTTTTTCGTACTCATCCAATTGAAGAGTCTTATTCTCATCGCCTAATATAATCTTATCCTTGGCCAGGTTAACATCCGTCATAGTAATTGACAAACGATCATGTGATGCAGATATGATAGCAGCCTCATTCATAAGAAAAGCAAGTGAAGCTCCAGAGAAACCAGCTGTACACTTCGCTATTTCTTTTATATCTATATCAGGAGCCAGAGGCAATTTTCTAGAATGAACTTGAAGTATTTTTTCTCTACTAATTAAATCCGGCAAAGGAACATATATTTTACGATCAAATCTACCTGGCCTCAGAAGAGCTTCATCCAATACTGATGTCAAGTTTGTCGCTCCTATAACAATTACAGGGTCTGATCCTCGTTGAAACCCGTCCATCTCAACCAAAAGCTGGTTTAGCGTCTTATCAGATTCTCCGGATCTATGTGGCGAAGAGTCTCTCTTCCTTCCTACAGCATCAATCTCGTCAATAAATATTATAGACGGAGCCATCTTTCTCGCTTTTTTGAATAATTCTCGTATACGACTCGCGCCAACACCTACAAACATTTCATCAAAAGAAGATCCTGAAGCTAGAAAAAATGGTACACCGGCCTCGCCTGCTGCAGCCTTTGCAAGTAGAGTTTTACCGTTCCCAGGCGGACCCTCTAACAAAATACCCCTAGTAATCTTGCATCCAATTCTGTCAAACTTCTCTGGTGATTTTAAAAATTTTACAATCTCCATGAGGCTATCCTTCGCTTCATGCGCTCCGGCAACATCTGCAAATGTTGTAGTGTTGGTATCGTCATTATCCGACTTGTTGTGTTTTTTATTGTTTCCGATGAACCTAATCCCACCTGATCCTCCTCCAATATTCATAGACCCATCTTCACCTCTACTACTCATAACTATCGCCACAATTCCTATAACAAATAGCGTCAAAATTATAATACCAACCAAATCTCCGATGCGGAAACTTTTGACCCCGCTAATGTCTTCAAATCTAAAATCTATATTCGGGCACTTTGACAACATCGTCTGAACGATTATATTGTCTTTTGGCGCCTTAACCATGTATTTCGAACCATTTGCCTTGAAATATATTATATCGAATGTGTTGATTTTATATTGATCCGTCTCTACAGTGGCAGACTCAATACAACCATCCCTTAACATTGATGAAAACTCACTAAATGTAGTTTCGGAATAATCTTGTTTCCAGTTATTCTTTGATATTCTTTCGCGAGATAATGACGCAATAACCATAAGAATAATCATAACCAACAAAAATATATTTCGCTTCTTCATCGTATACCGCCATTGCGCAATAAGCACACCATACAGTATTTTATCATACTACCAAAAAACATTGCTCATGGAGAAAAAATTGCATACAATATAAATATACTCCAAAACCAGTTTTATATGCGCATTACAAAACATTATTTAATAATTTACCAGTTTATTGTATGTATTTTGTCTATAACATTAGCTACATACATATCTATGAATGTCTTGCATAATAATGAAAAACAAGAAAACCGAATCTCTGTATATGGCGAAGCATCAAAAACAATAAAAGCAGATATAGCTAAAATAACAATATCTGTTACAAACTATACAAATAATATTAACGATAAATCAATATCTCAAAACAACGCAATGATCCGGGAATATTTGGAAAGCAATGGCATATCAAAACAAGATATACAAAATGTTATAAAAGAAGTAAATGATAGATCTGACCACAAATCGTATATAAAAGATAAAAATTCTGTAACGAAATACATCATAAAAGAAACGTTCGAAATAACAACAAAAAACATAGATGCAGCCAAAAATATTATCAAAAACCAATCAGTAATTACTGGAGTCAAGGTTGACATGAAGTATGTCTTTGAATGCAAAAATATCAGCGCATTCTATGACGATCTGATTGATGCTGCCATGGACGATATCAACAAAAAAGCTAAAAATGTCGCAAAAAAACTGGGACGCAAAATAAGCAATACGATATCTTGTGTGGTTGGCCAGCCATATGCTGTTCAGATAACAACGAGAGGAATATCAAGGTACCAAGAAGACGGTGCAACTCAAGACAATGACATCGACTACATGTCAGACCGAGAGATAAAAGTCAACGTGTCTGGGGAATTTAGAATAAAGTAATTTACAAAGATTATGTGAATGCAGTGCGCAGGTTTGCCATATCTGAGCCGCACATCACCCACATTCTTAGAAATTCTTATTTTTTAATTGCGTCCTTCGCATATTCGCCGTGCAAAATACCATCTCTAATTTGCGCAGCAATATCACCTATATTAGATGGAGAATGAGGTACAAATATAACATGACCCTTAGAACTTGAACCAATATCCTTTATTGTGTCTAAATATTGTATCAGAAGAACCATATCAAGAACTTTATTTGTATCATCTATACCACTGTGACTTTTTAGAGATTCTATTGTGTGGCTAAATCCATCAAGTATAGCCTGCCTCTGCCCTGCAACGCCTTGACCATGTAGTATAGCAGCTTCTGCCTCAGCCTCAGCGGCCTTGACTCTTAGAATTTTGTCCGCCTCAGCCTTTTCTGTAGCAGCAATTCTCAATCTTTGTGCGGTATTTATCTCGTTCATGGCAGCCTTGACGTTTTCGTTTGGATGTATATCTGTCACAAGAGTTTGTACTATAGCATAACCAAATGAATTCATAACGCTACTCAATTCATTTCTAACTGCGTGAGCTATATCATCTTTTGTAGTGAATACATCATCTAGTATTTGAAGAGGTACCTGGGCCCTAACAACATCAAATATAAAAGACTTTATTTGAGCTATTGGATCTGTTAGTTTGTAGTATGCATCATATACCTTATCATCTAAAACATGAAATTGTACAGAAACCATTATATTAACGAAAACATTGTCTTTCGTCTTTGTTTCCACTTCAACATTTAGCTGATGAACCTTGAGTGAAAGCTTAGCGACAACGCTCTCAAGAAAAGGAATTCTAATATGCAATCCAGCCGCAACAACCCTATTGAACTTACCGAGCCTCTCAATAATAGCCACCTTCTGTTGGCTAACAACAAATACGGATAAATACAATACAAATAACGCTATAATCAAAATGAAAACAAAAACTGACAACATTGCTTATCCTCCAACAAATTAATTACGATGCTATTTCTATGATGCTACCACATCCAGAAAAATCTTTCAAAGCATAACCGCGGCCCCAAACGGTCTCTATAAAATTAATACCGCCAGACGCATCCGCCATTTTTTTTCTAAGCTTACAAATCAATACATCTATTATCTTTGCTTCGGGCTCATCAATACCTCCATACATATGATTTAAGAATGCATCCTTAGGTAATACAGACCCTCTCTTCAGAGCCAGAAGTTCAAGTATAGCATATTCTTTGTTTGTAACTGGAAATGGATTACCGCATATCTTGACATCTTTTCCCTTGATATCTATTGATAGACTCCCAGCCTCTATTACAGACGACGAATGACCGGCTGACCTCCTAACAACTGCATGAACCCTAGCCAAAAACTCGGATTTACTGAATGGTTTTGTTATATAATCATCTGCGCCGAGAGAGAAACATTTTACTTTCTCGTCTACCATTGATATTCCGGAAAGTATAATAACTGGAGTATTATTTCTTATTGATCTAATACGTTTTAAGACTTCAAAACCATCCATATCTGGCAACATTAAATCAAGTATTATTGCCGCATAATCATACAGCTGAACCATTTCAACTGCGTCTATTCCGCTCTCTGATGTATGGCATATAAAAGAATCAGAATTACATATGTTTTCAATACGCTTTGCTATATCAGCGTCATCTTCAATTATAAATAATCTCATTTCTATATCTCCATCAATATTTCTTTTTGTTACAGAAATTATAACAAAAAAATCGTGGTCACTAGTTGATATTTTTCCTAAATTCCTATTTTATTGCACAATATTTAACTATTTGTTAACCTATAAATATCTGAAAAGAAGTTCTCAAGAATGATACCGCATTGTTGAAATATAATACAAAAAATAATAAACATAATTAAAGTACATCTTGAAATATACGTTTATCACAACAAAACTTGAATCCGATTTAGATATTTTATACAATTTAAAAGCATAATAAATTATAAATCTGTCATGACCAAGCAAAACAAACGCGTTGTATCATATTGTATCTTTGCTCTGTCATGTATATTCGTTCTAATATACAATTACCACAAGACAACAACAAAACCACATGTCAACGTATATCTGTGGTACAACATGATTCCACAGGATGTATTCGATTCTTTTGAAAAAGAAACTGGCATAAAAGTTGTAAAGAGCTTCTACGACAGCAACGATATAATGGAAGCAAAGCTCATAACGTGTAACAGCGGCTATGATATTGTATTTCCGTCTTTCATCCCGTACGCAATAAGGCAGTCGCGCGCCGGAATATACGAAAAAATAAATCTACAAAACCTCAAAAGAAGAAGCAATCTAGATACAATCATAACGAAAAAATTCATCAACTGTTCAGATGCAAATACATGCCTGATACCGCTTTTTTATACTGTAATGGGAATTTTATACAACAAAAACACAATAATGAAAATATTCGGAACAGAAGAAGCAAGATACGAAATGATATTTCACCCAGAAAATTTAAAACTCCTACAAAGCCACGGAGTCAATTTCCCATCAGAATATATAGACGTATTCCCCCAATTGCAAAAATATCTAAACATGAACCCGCAAACGCAAGATCGTATGGAACGCATATTAGAATGTATAAACCATATAAATAAAATCAAATCATATGTTAAAAAATTCTTTTCGTCAACAATAATTAATGATTACATGTCAAACGAAATGTCTGTTGCAATATGTTCATCAGATAATGCTATACGCATCATGAAGAAAAGCCAAACCGCAAGATTTACAACATGCGGAGACTATGGCGTAATTGCAATAGAATGCGCAGCAATACCGAAGGGAGCAAAGAACATAGATAATGCATACAAATTTATAGATTACATCCTTAGGCCAGATATCGCAACAATTATAGCAAATAAATGCGGATTATTTGTAAATACAATTGATATGCAAAAGAGCGATTTTTTCACTGAAAACGACATAGCAAAATTCATTTTTCTAAAACCATCAGAAGATCAAGATAACGCAATATACGAAAAAATATGCAACAGGCTTTGGATTAAATCAATAACAAGCAAACAAAATATCGATATTGATAAACAAGATTTATACATATATAGGTGATACATGCATACAAACTATATCAACAAAAAACAATCAATTTTTGCTGAAACATTGTTTTATATAGGATTTGTACTTCTGTATACACCTATTGTTCTTGTGATTTTCAATGCATTTTGTGATCCTAGTTCTTGCGACAAGTGCTACAAGCCTTCACTCATATGGTTCAAAGCCTTATTTAGAAATACAG
Source organism: uncultured Alphaproteobacteria bacterium (assembly GCA_947367345.1). Taxonomy (GTDB): domain Bacteria; phylum Pseudomonadota; class Alphaproteobacteria; order RUG11792; family RUG11792; genus CANBDL01. Next base: position 9,273 of record CANBDL010000026.1, read on the forward strand.
AGATATTATCCGCCATTATAACAAGCCTCAAAATATCAACTCTATCGGCCACCATCTCAACTCTCATTGGTTTTACTGCTGCAACATTATCAACAAAAAAGAAGAGGAATAAAAATTGGCTTGACAGAAGCTTCTTATCTCCGTCTCTAATACCAGATATTACAGTAGGAATATCTATGCTACTATTTTTTATGTATACACATAAATACCTGTCATGGCCAAAGCAATACAATATAACAACTATTGTTATTGGCCACATAATGTCTACAATAGCTTACTCGTACATCAATATCAAAACAACATTAAACGCATGCGACACAGTCATTGAAGATGCAGCTAAAGACCTAGGCGCAAGCCAAATGCAAATTTTATTCAAAGTTACTCTGCCAATTATTATGCCCTCAATACTCTCATGCTGGGTTTTTATTTTTACGCTATCCCTCGATGATCTAATAATAACTAGCTTCCTCAGTGGACCAGGAACAAACACAATAACAACAATAATATTCTCAAGCCTAAGAACAGGAATAGATCCAGTTATAAACGCATTCTCTACATTGTTTATATTTGTAATTTCGTGCCTAATGATTGTTCAATTGTTATTAAAAAACATTAACACAAAAAAAACAGATAATAAATCTTCATATGCGAACGAACAATAAGATAATAATACTATCTGACAATCAAAGTATGTGAATCTTATAATGTCTCATAATAGCTGATCTTGACCGAACATTACTTTTTATTTCCTGATTTGTTGGTTTTATTGTACCACCTATTTGTTTGACAATAATACCAGATTCATTTTGATTTCTATGGCTGGATGCCCAGTTTTTAACTATACGATCCTCGAGATAGTGAAACGATATAGTAACCAAACTTGCTTCATTCTTCATGATATACTGCAAACTATTTAGAGCATCTTGTATTTGCCTAAGTTCATCGTTTACATATATCCTAATTGCCTGAAATGTTTTTGTTGCAACATCTATACCATGTATTTTATTTGTTTTATAGACTGAGTGTATTATATCTCTCAGTTGATGCGTCCTACTTATTCCGCATTCGCTATACTTCGTTTTTCTAGCGAGAACTATCGCCTTAGCTATCTGTCTCGATAACCTCTCATCGCCATAGACGAACAATATTTGCGACAACTGATCTTCATCGTAATTGTTAACTATATCATGAGCTGTTTGACAATCCTGCATTCCGTTCATTCTCATATCAAGCGGCCCATCTCTCATAAAAGAAAAACCTCTCTCAGCCTGATCTAGTTGGTAAAACGATACACCAAAGTCGAACAAGATAGCATCAAACTTGATATTATATTGCGATAATATAGATGACAAATCTGCAAATTGCCCATGATGAAAGAATAGCCTGCCATTATATTGATCAATTAGCTGAGATGCCCTATCGCCAGCTTCCTTGTCTCTGTCTATGGCATAGACATTACAGTTTGCAGAATCTAATATACCTCTTGTATGCCCCCCTCCACCGAAAGTCGCATCTATTATATTCTGACCGTCTTGAGGGTTAATTGCATTAATAACCTGATCAAATAGGACTGGTATATGCATAATCTGAATTGTGATATCATTTATTAAATTGTATCATCCTGTATGCACAAATCCTTTTTGAACAATTTTGCAATACATAAAAGTTACAGAAGAACTTATTTATGGTTGTATTTTTGTTCTCATATACACTAAAAATCACTTTTGCAATATTGCAATTATAAAACAATTAAGTAACAAGCAATTGCAAACAAAATTCTGGTCAATATATTCTTATTAATTAATCAACAGTTATGTAATGCGTGGAAATCTGACAAGCGTCAGAATAAATGCAATTTATACAAAGAAGATATATTATAAGCATGTTTAGAATATTAATTAAATATATATAAGAATTAATGAATTAAGGCCATAAAACACAAAAATCAACAAACACAACAAAACAACCAACCTAGACAACTATGAGATGCACTAGGCATCTAGGTTTGTTATTACTACATACATCTCTGAAATGCGTTTATGAGGATATTTATTTCTTTCTCGTTGTTTTGTGTGTTTATTTTTATATTATTAAGATCAAGTATTATATTTTCTATATCTTCCTTACTGAGTGAACTCATTGTATCGTCAAAGTTGTCTATGTTTACAGTTTTGTCAAAATGCTTTGATAACGTTTTGAATAATATATCTATTAGAATATTTTCTGTATTTAG
>CANBDL010000027.1 GCA_947367345.1 uncultured Alphaproteobacteria bacterium
TACATGATGTCTGTTATGATTTTTATTATTTTTGTTGTTTGAACTGTTTCATTATTATTGAAGTTGTTAATTTCTTTTTTAAGGTCTTCATGTAATAATTCTATTTTTTTCTTTTCGTTGCATTCTTGTAGTTTATTTATTATTTTACATACGTTATCATTCGTATTGTTAAAGATTGACGATAATGGAGTCAAGTATTGCATGACATATTCTATACCGTTTATTGCACTTGCAAATAGATATACACCAAAATCATTGGAATGACCGTAACGAGTATTAATACTACTTAGATTTAAGTGATATTTCTTTAGTATTTTTTTTGTTTTTCTATCATTCAATGCCTTGAAAGTGTGGGCATGGATAGCCATATCCCTTGTACCGTGAGATCTTAAGATTATCGTATCTGCGGGTAAGTTGCTTAGGTAGTTTTTTGGGAACATGGCTGTTGTTGAATTGAGATAAAGAAGTTTTATTTTGCTTGTAATTGACTTATCCATAAACATACAAAGAGATGCCATCATGCCACCCATCGAATGACCAAATATTTCTATTTGATCGAATTCGTAGATATCGTCTAATGCTTTTATTATTGATTCCAAGTATTTTATTGCATTTTGTACTCCTGCTGTTTTTCTTCCGGCGTCACTGAGTGGTGCGCAGTTAAATATTGAATACCATGTGCGTTTATTCTTGCTAGTTAGAAATTGTATTGGTGCTCTAGGCAATATAATCAATCTTTCGTCTCTTTTGTTCTTTTGAATTACATCAATTATTTTTTTTACGTATGTATCGTACATGTGTTGTGGATAGCTCATATATCCATGGATAAACAACGTCAGAATCTTTTTAGGATTTTTATGTTGTGTTTTATGATTTTTTATTTGTTCTATTGATTTTATTTCTTCGAGACTGAATTTATTGGCGGCATTTTCTTTTACTATGCTGAATGGAGATCCTACCTTATGTATAAAGCTTTGTAATACATCTAGAGATGATCTCATTTGCATTGAATTGTTTGTGCTATGTATGCAATTGTTTTTTGTTGTTATATTTTTGTGTTTGTCGTTTTTATTATTTGTGAATTGCGCATTTTGAGAATTATGTATTTCTTTTATACTATTATTGTTGTTGTCAGATTCAGAATGTATTGCGGTGATCGTTGAGATATAAATCACCAGTGCAAATTTTAATAGTTTCTTCATATTTCAAATCCAATTTTGATAGCATGATCGCTATTTCATATGTATTATTTTATAAACAAATTGTTAAATATTTGTTAATTGTATTGGTTTTTGTATTCAATGTATTAAGTATGTTGCAAGACAAAATCTTCGAAATATCAGCAATAGCTGGCACAGACTGTCTCAATCTAATCAAGTACTCAGATAGAATCGTTGCTCAGGCAGGAAGCACAAGCGGTATGGAAGCCAACGAGATTGGTCCTGATGACACTCAATGTGATAGCTAGGATGGTGTCGCCGGCAGTTACTCGGCCATATACTCGCTGTGCTACTCGGATTATGTGCGCCGGGACTCGCCGTGGATGATGCTGGGGAATGGTGCAGGGTGGGCCACTTCAATATCGTCGCACCAATCACGAGATATAAGGTGAGCGGGCAAATCATTGTAAGAACGGCGAATGTGGATCTGGCTGAGAAGTTGTCGGCTTCTATCTACGGCAAGCGATTACCGGGCAGCTCGGCCATGTACGACGTACAAATCAAATACCGCCATGGAATCGATACGGAGACCGACAAAGAGATGCTCAGGAAAGCCATAATGTTGGTTGAAGAGATAGACCGCGCTATGGTTTCGTTCTGTTGTGGCAAGAATAACATGGTTGCTCATGTCAACAAGGACTACAGCCTGTCGAACATAGACAATCTGCTCCGCACCATGATCAACGACACCATCAACGACGCTTGCAACAGGGCCTTGATAGTAACCGGCATCATTGAAGGTAAGGTCGATAAGGTCCTCGGCTGTAACTTTAACCGCTTCACCATCGAACCTCACGGCCATCATGTATTAAGTTCAACTGGTTCCAAATCTGACAACGGCAACTCGCAATCCTCATACATGTATGTATATGTCGTCTCTGACGTGATAGTTGGGATTAGGAGGTAGGTGGTTGTTGGTTTTGTTGTATGATTGTGTCGTAGCAATATTTATCTATGCAGAAGTATAAGCGGGATATATGAAACGAGGATGATTTTTGAAAGCTTTCATAAGTACTGCGAGCATATGTGTTGATGTATGTTGTGCGTTAAAAACAATGAGTTGCGGCTTGCTGTTTGCGTGTCTTGGGCTTTTTGATTTGCGCAAGTGTGTTTTATTTTTTATCCTGACACATTTTCTTTCTGTAGCTTGAGTATTTCTTCTTTGGTTAATCCGCTGTACTCGATTATATCTTCAATGCCAAAATCTTTTGCTAGCATCTTCCTTGCAATTTCAAAAGCCTTTTTCTTCTCGCCCTCGCCAACACCTTTCTCGTAGCTAACTGTATTAGAGCTAAACTGATCACATAGTTCTTTATGTCGTGCATTGTATTCTGCTCTTGTTTCTTTGTCTTGGCTTAGGTATGTAAGTTCTTCAAGAGCTTCTTTTACTTCTTCTATTTTTAAGAATTCCTCTGGTATTGATTCAGGGTTTTGTATAAACATCATCCATATCGAAAACATATCATTGTAGAAGGACTTTGGAGTATTTTCTAGTTTTGTAAGTTCTATGATAAACTGCCTCATTTTTTCGGATGCTATTTCGATCTTATCTATGCCATTGTCCTTATACATCGGTACTATCTCATGCATACATCCTTTTCTTTCTGTCACGGGTTCATTCATGATCCATATCGTTATTATGTTAGGTATGTCTTTGTATGATTGTCCTTGCTTGATTGTATATTCTCTTAGAATTAATGATTGATAATATAGTGATCTAGAATGCATGTCTCCTGTATTTACGCACTGAATTTCTACATTAACAACTGTTCCATTGTCTGTAGTAGCTCTAATATCTAGCCTAATAGATTTACCATCAGCTGTTGTCTTTTTATATTCCGTAGGATCTAGCGTGACATCTTTAACATTTGGTTTTCCGTTTAATATTGCGTTTAGCAGACATACCAATACACGTCTATGGCTATTCGAACCAAACAACCTTGCAAATACATAGTCATTTGTAGGAGGTAGGAGGGATTGCGTTGAGCGATTGCTTGAGTGAGATGAAGTATTATGTGTATTGTTTATCATACAATATCCCTCTTGTATCTTTATTGTTCTATATGGTTATTTTAACATATGTATGATGCTTGTCTTTGGTTGGGTGTGTTGGTATTAAATAATAGATGCGATATTGAGACTATTGGTTGTATTTATAATTGGTAATCCGGATGTACTAACTAATGAAATTAGATATTAATTACAATCTTCCACAGGCGTTTTGATGCATGAGACAGAGCCGTTGTGATTTGAAAACATAAAAACCCAATATCGAGAACGTCTTGCTATGTAATTTGTTTTGTATAGCTTAGTCTTAGGAGTTGTGAGTCTTTTGTTGATTGCTTTATTCAAAAATCAACAAGATCATATATCGTGATACCATAACATGTTTTCTTTATTATTGATAGTAAATTATTACTTCGAAATCATTAAAGTCAATTACCAAAACAATAATCTCTATACTTGTTAATTATTGATGTATGTTTTGCAGATTCTATTATGTGTTGTTTAATGCAGACTGTGGCGATATTGATTTCAATTATATTGTTGTTATTGGTTAATGTATTGATGTGGCTTGATTTATTTTTTGTTATATAAAAATCAATATTGACTTTGGTTATTTTTATATGTTACTATATAGATGTGTGTGTTTTATGAGAAAAATAATATGAAGAATATTATATATAATGATAAAAACTTTGCCGACAAAAAACAAACAAAAGTATTGTCCCCAAGAATCAAAATGCTCTTTGCATCTCTTTTGTTGTCTTGCAATATGTCGATGAATTATGTGGTTGCGATGAAGTGGTTGTGTTGTAAATCATGTGTGAAGCGCAACAAGACGAACATTCGGGAAGTATCTAATCCGCAAGAAATTATTGAAAAAATACTCAAGCATAAGGATAGTGTTTCTGATGATGTTGTGCTGCAATCATTAGAACAGACTGATATGACGCAAAATATCTTGTCATGCTTGCATAATGTAGGACGTGATAATCTACAAAGTATTGTTAATAAAATTGCAGATAGCATTTATAGTGTCTCCAAAAACAAAAGAAGATTTGCTGAGTTATTGTCGAAAACTTTTAACAAAGAATTTTCAACACTGGCATATATCATGGAATATGGTAGTTGCGATGCTATAAAAAAGATAGCAGAAAAGCTTTGTAAACTCGGGTGTAAAAATTTCTTTCAACTCATGTCTCAGATCAATCAATGCTTGATGCATATAATGGAATGTGGCAGTAATGACGCTAAAACGATGATAGTCAAAAAGCTTTGTAATCTTGGTAATGATAAGTTTTGTGGATTAATGTTGCAGATCAATGGCGGTCATCCATTTTACTCTGGACTAATGCGTATAATGCAAAATTGTGGAGATAATACAAAAATAAAGATAACTAAAAAGCTTTGTAATAAGGATTATATTGATGACAATAATTTTATAACATTACTATCGCAACAAAATTTCTATGATGAGTCATGTATAGATATAATAATGAAAAATAAAGACCAAAACATTATTGATATGATAAAAGAAATGGTGAATAATATAGATAATGTGCATGATGAGGAATTAACAGGAAAATTGGATAACATAAAGGAAAAAATAAGAATAGCAGAAGAATATATACAGCGCAGAGACGAAGAAGAACGACTCCGCCGAGATGCATTGCGGCAGCAGCAGCATGAAGATTTTGACAATCCACAAGACGCATTGATGCAATTTTTTCTATTGTTACACGAAAATTTTGGTCATCATCCGTTGGATGCAAATTCAGAGAGTCAACAGATGGTAGTTGAGTCTGTTGCAGCTTCAGCAGCTTGAACTATAGTATTTTTCTCAGTATGCATAGAATTTTTGTTACTAAGTGTGTAAATGATTAGATAAACAATTATTGCATAAATCGCAAAATCTATGGAAGAAGCAAGATGGCTGTGGCCCAACATATAGATTGTAATGAAGCAGAGCAGATTAAGCACATATGTATATCACTTCAAACAAGTGATTGGGTCTTTAGCGCTCTATTTGGAAGAAGTTTTAATTAAGTATCTTGTATTGAGATGCATAAAATATATGATTGTAGATGGAGATAAATCCCAATAGCAAAAGAGATCTTGTTAATATATACATTTGAATGCTTTATGTGTGTATGTGTATAGCGAAGATATATATACTTCTTGTTATTGTACACAGTTATGTTAGCATCTTGTTCTGTGTAGATGGTTTTGCGATTGCTTTGAATCATATTACATGTTCTGTGCAACTGCACATTCCAACCACAACCCCAGCCCCCACTCAAAACACTAAAACATCTAAGCAGCTACTAATAGTCTCTCATATTCATCAATAGGTCTATTCCATTCTAACACCATTTTTGTATGATCATAAGATGCTTGTGCATATTGAGGTAGATATTTTCCTAATGAGTTAGTATATCTACTAATCTCTCTACTGATTGTTGATGGACTTCTATCTAAGACTCTTGCTATCTGTCTTATACTAAAACCAATATCTAAAGACTTTTTTATTATTAGACTCTCATTTATGGTAAGACGATATGCAAAAAGATGGGCTTGAAAACAAAAAATGCAAAACAAAAGACATAAAAAAAGGTGGAAATAATTCCACCTTGATTTTTTGGATGTCTATCATGCATCACCAATGTCATATGATGCACAAACACTGTCTTAATAAGCTATTCAGACCATACACTAAACTTCACAGACTCTTCAAAAAACTCGCAACAATGCCAAAAATAGCAAAACATCAAGATTAATCTCTGATGCAAAAATAAATACTAATTTCAGCCACTTTTTTCACTGCTCTACTCACTACGCTAATGTATAATCACAATTATCTATATTGGCTTCTTTTAACATTGTCATATCAGCTATACCATAAGCCTCAAGAAAGCACCCAATAACGCCTTTTTTATCAAGATCAAATAGAGCGTTATAGTGCTTGAAGGCCTCACCCCACTTTCCGGAATACTTTTGATTCAACTTCTGCATAACATCTTGCATTGGCTCAGATTTCAGAAGTTTCCACACCTTACTAATTATTTCCCAGTCACGTAAACAATGAAATTTGTCTTCATACCCATATCGAAGAGCCCTAAATGCATCTTTATAATTAAATCCTGTTTCCCCTCCACCTACCGCCAATATGTAGGCTACAATGTCCTCCAAATCGTCTTCATCCAGATCTTCTCTAATATCAAGTATCTCATCAAATTTAAGTGTTGCCTTTGCTCCGTTTTGCGTAAAACACTCGTCCTTAAACTTCTTGGACAATGGAATCAGATGTTCATCTATCTGTTTACGCATTTTGCTTCCGCAAGCACTAATTTTAGCATCGATTGAATGTTTCATAGGGCGCATCATTATTTTATCGTTGGAATCTTTTGTCTCGCTGGTTTTTCTACCGTTATAGTCAATCTCTATATTTCTCAGGGATAACCAATCATATTTCTTGCCAAGATCTGATAAATTATCCTTAACAGCCTTCAATGCTTCGTGTAGACCATTGACAAATTCAGATTTCCTTATCTCAGTCTCATCCTTACATTCTGCATATCCATACAACTTGTCAACGACAAAGATAGTTGAATTATAGAGATCCTCCTCCATAGAATTTGCAAATTCTGTTGGACCATAAAAATGGTGAATATCGTCACCCCTGGAATCAGGCAAATTAAGAGAAGAGCCAATGAGATCAGGAATAAATAAAAGTCCAGACAAAACAGATAAAGACATAGAAAAAATGTAAGATAAATTAGATTTGTTCACTTCTACACCACATAAAAGAATTCTGTTATGCCTGATGTTACAATATCCATGTTGCCTGAATCAAGCTGTCATATGGTCTGTAAATTATTAAAATATAGTTAATGGTGAATGGTTTTATTGCATGACAACAGATTCATTACTGTAGTGCTGGAATTATCATTATATTATATCCTAATGAGTAATGATCATGAAAAAAATAAATTACAGGAAGGCATCGATATTTACAATCATGGTGGCCATAAACCTTGGCATCTTAAATTTGAATGCACGTAATAATCCAAGCAACACAGATGGTGTATTAAGTTTGAATGATGTCAATAATTCAAGTAACACAAACGATGAACAATACAAAAAACAAAGAACTAATATAAATATATCCAGGCAAAAAGAAAATATCTCAATTCAAAGTACTCAATACTTGAATCACATCAATCAAGACTGCACAGAAGCTGAAGCATTATTGGGTAAAATACAATCCAACAATAAATATCAAAAAATACAAAGTCAAAATAAAAATACTCAGACAGATGTGGTCCAAAATAAGCTTAATGCATTTGATAAAAAACAAAAAGATTCTTCAATAAGAGATAATAAAATCTCATGTGAAGGTGGTTTTTTTAATCTGGAAAAGGTAGACAAGAACATGAATTTCCAAGGCTACAGTAGTATTTCAGACACATGCTTCTATAAAGAAGACGAAAAATATGTATATATCAAGGGTATTAACAATATTGTTCAAAACAATTACATAAAAAATATAAAAATTGAAGATAATGACTTGACAGAATCTCAAAAGGATCAAATAAAATTTGCCTACTATTGTACAAATAACATTTTGGAGAGAGCAATTAATAATCCAAGGGGAGAAGAGTTTAAATTGATATTCGGAAATAGTAGCCAAGACAATGCAACATACATTGTAAATGAATTAAGGAATACATTATCTTCACAGACCCCAAAATTGTTCTCCCAATGGACAAAAAAGGTTAATGAATTAATACAAAACAAAAACCCAGTCCAAATAATGCAGCTATTGATTCTAACATCCATCAATGATATTTTGAAAGACAACAACACAGATCATGAATACTATAGATTTGAGGTTCGCCAAAATTTTCATAAATTTGTCTCAGAATGTAGACTGAAGATTTTTGAGGATAGATTCATAATGGATAAACTTATGCCTCTTCTTGATGAATGTGAGGAACTAAAGTCCATTCAGGATGAAAATTTAATAAAATATGAGAATTACAGTTTGGATAAGCACATTGATTCTGTCACTAGATTTATGATTAAAAAGCTAAGAGACATTAAGAATGATAAAGAGAGGGAGGATTTTATATCTGGATTTGTCGACTCAATTGCAAGAATTGGCAATAGTGTTATCGAAACAAAGTCCCACATTGCAGATCAAAATTCAGCTCAATTTGTAAAATGTATTTCAGATTTTATAAAAAATGGAGAAAAATATCTTGATCAATCGATAGATCTTTCTCAGATGTACAATAGATTTGGCGATGACAAAGAAAAAATGAAAGACAAAAATGATCTAGCCTGTATGATTCTCAGAGGATTTGTGGCAAAGTTGCTGACTGTTGTTGTTGCAGAACTTGACACAATGAGATATGTAATAAAGTCATTAACAAACGATAATGTTTTGGCAAAGATTAAGGAAATTGGTGGAGATAATGAACTTGATATCGACAAATCAAAATATATACAAGAGATTTCAACAAGGGTCAAGAATATATTTGGAAATAATTCACATGTAAGGAGATTCATAGACAAACTGGAGAGTAAGAAAATTTCCGGAGTCTGTAGCTACAAAGACATCTCAAATCTAATGAAGGAGGATTCTGGAATAGTTATTAATTACTATAGATCATTCATATATGGAAATTGCACAATGTTTGGAGTTGGCAGCGACAAGATATTGCTTCAGGAATGTCTTGACAATGACATGAAAAACAAAAATAACAAAAGAAAGATAGATGGCTTGAAAAATATAGAATCATATGTCGAGGATATGTCTGGCCTAAAGGTGAACTTTACAAACAATTATCTCCATGGCATCAGAAAAAACAATCACGTACAGCTGAAGAATTCATATTCCCTAAAAGAGAAAGACAATATAAAGAAGTTTTCAGAATCACTTGCCTATGAATATGGAATAAGAAAAACTACATTTGAATATATTCAAAAACAAGAACAAAGATTTAAAACCATGATGATAGAAATACAGAAAAGTAATGAATATATAATGAGCTTTTATGAAAAATACTCAGAATTAGCTGATCTAAAAATGGTAATAGAAAAACAAAAGATAAATAAATTAAAAATCACGGAAGATGCCCTAGAGAGTGCTGCTAAATTGGAGAGTATGCGTCTAGGTCTCGATATGGATGATGAATTAAGCTTCGGAATTCAGGGCAACAATGTTGGGCAGCTGGCTGATGTTGATTACAAATATAGCAAGGCGAATGGTATTCAGGATATCACACAAAATTACGATAAAACAAAGTGCGAAATCGATCAATATGAAAAATACGAATCAAACACAAATACAGAGATAACAAATGTATTGAAGGAAGCAAGCCTTATGAACAGCAACAACGAGAGAGAAATGCAGGCGAAATTGGATGATCAGATATCTACAAACACACGAGAGAAAGAAAGAATAAGCTCAGACATTGCAGATAGCACCAATAAATTGAATCAAATTGACAACAAAATTAAAGCTCTTGAGGATCAATTGAGCCAGAGTAAAAAACAAAAAGAAGATGTCAACAAAAATATCAGTAACCTTAAAAAGAAATCTACAGACCTAGAATCATTCATAGATAAGCTGAAAAACAACAACATAAGCCTACCACAAGATAGAAATACAATGGCTGCAATGCGTGCAATCATTAGTAATATTAATACACTGAAGATACAATACAATAAAAATTTATCATCTAAGAATGTTATCAAAACATTGACAGAAGAAGTCACAACAAAGATTGCAGATTACCATAAGACACTTAAGGAAACAGAGGTCACAATAGCGAAGGCTTCCGAATTTAAGAAAAAACTTTTCAATTGCATAAATACCGAGTCAAATGATTATGTTGTAGCTAATAACAAGTCAAAACTCAAGAATGCGATAGAAGATCTACGTGGTACCGAAGGATATAATGAGTTTATGGAATGTATTCGTACATTTACCACCTTTAAGAATAAATATGAGTCTATCACATCTGAACCTAATACACCTGAAGTGAAATGTGAGATTAATTTGCAATATTTGAGCAATAGTTATTTTGAAAGCAAGAATAATGACGAAATAATCACAGAAATATTTACAAGTGGTATGCTTGCATGTATCAATAATAGCAATATTAATGACAACAAAAAGAATTTTGTATCAGACATCAATAAGATAATCGAAGCATACAGTGTATTTAGTGCGATTGAATTAGCTAAAAGGGGTGCAGTCATAAAAAATATGGTAAAAAAGGTTGAAGAAAGTAAAAAAACATATACCGAGAAGATCAAGGCTTACAAGGAAAAAATTGAAGCCCAGATAAAAGAATTTCAGCAAATGCAGAAAAAACCTGATGATATGGTATTAATTTCTTAGTCAAATAATGCAATAACTACAGAGTAGGTGGCGCACTAAACGTCTCACATGTTTTGTACGATTCATGTGAGGTGTTACGACCAGACTGTTAAGGATTTAGATTTTGAGACCCGTTATATTTTTACTTCATGTCCCGCTTTTGTGTTACAGGCTTTAATTCGTTTGTATTTTGACATACTCTACCTGACTGTACTTCATGTTTTTGTGAGATCTGTCGGGTGTGAATTATCTTTTGTGCCGGATAATTCCGGATATTTTTCATATTCAAAGACTTATCTAAACACTATAGACCTCGGTAGAGATCTTACAGAAAATCTGTTCAAGGCTACTCACGATAGATCTGTTGCTTACTTCATGTGCACTAAGTATATCGAAAACATGTCTATGTGTATTAACTTCATATTGCACATTCAAGTGTTTTTGGTGCGATTGTCACAATGCATCATCATCTCTTTCTATGTTTTAGTTTTTTGAGTTATGCTTTGCAAATGGATGGTTGTCTGCACATCCCAACCCCAACCCCAACACCTGATCAAAATACTTAATATCTTTAACAAAAGCAATCATGCAGATTTTTTAGATTTTTAGATCTTGTGTTTTGTCTACAGCAGATAATCTCACTCCTAGCTAAGCTGGAGATTATCTT
>CANBDL010000028.1 GCA_947367345.1 uncultured Alphaproteobacteria bacterium
GTCATTGTTATTGATCCATATAACTAATATGGTTATATTGTATCAGATGTTAGGGCTTTTGGGGTTGACAGTCTCAGAAATATTAACCAACATATCTCTTCCTATATCGTTATCTATCATTTCAAAAAATAATCCCTCAAACTTTTGCCCATTATTCCCATCACATTCGCATACATTCATAATTGCTCTTACTATTTTTTTATTAGACTTAGCATTCATATCGTTAAATAACTGATTACGCACACCTGGTGCCGCATGATCAGCAATAACGTAATTTTTAAGATCTATATTCTCCCACTGACAATCATTGTCATTTATGATTCTATCAAAATTCATACAGTTACATATATTACAAACAAATACTATATAAGCTACACAATAATATGTGATACTTCTCACAACACTACATTATACAACACATCGCCTCAGTTACATTATATACTATAATCATGCAATTGTCAAATGAGTTATTGATATTCGTTAATACATGTATTAGAGTGAGATATAATCAAACAAAACTACAGCACCAATAATCATAGGCAACAACTATCCAAAGAGCCACATACTAATGAACACAGAATTTCAGATAAAGACAAAAAAATGCAGAGCGTTCTTACAAAACGAACAACCCTGCATTCTGAGAAATAAAGCAAGAATAAATACAACTACTTACGTCTTGAGATGATGTACTTAGTAGTTCTCTTGTTCTTGCGGGTCTTCTTACCCTTAGTGCTGATACCCCATGGGGTGACAGGATGTCTACCACCTGATGTTTTACCTTCACCACCACCGTGAGGGTGATCGATTGGGTTCATGACAACACCACGGACTGTAGGACGGATGCCAAGCCATCTCATACGACCAGCTTTTGAATAGCTGCGGTTTGAGTGGTCGAGGTTTGATACTGTACCTACAACTGCTGTACAGAGTCCGCTTACAAGTCTTTGTTCTCCGGATGGTAATCTCAGTATGATATATTTCCCGTCACGACCAACGACCTGTACATATGAACCTGCTGAGCGAGCGAGCTGAGCCCCCTTGCCAACCTTAAGTTCAACGTTATGAACTATTGTACCGACAGGCATGTTCTTCAGCAACATAGCATTGCCAGGTTTGATGTCTGCCTTCTCTGACGAGATTATTGTATCTCCGACCTTCAATTTGTGAGGTGCGATTATATAGCTGTATTCGCCATCTGTATATTTTACGAGAGCTATGAAGGCTGTACGGTTTGGATCATACTCGATTCTCTCAACTACCGCCTCGATATCCTTCTTTGCGCGCAAGAAATCTATGATTCTGTAGCGCTTCTTATGTCCCCCGCCTCTGTGCCAGACTGTTATATGTCCGTGATTGTTGCGGCCGGCTGTACACTTCTTATAAGTCGTAAGCTTTTTAAAAGGTGAACCGGACCAGAGCTCAGAACGATCAATGTTTATCAGTTGTCGTTGAGCAGCTGTAGTAACTCTATATTTCTTTAATGCCATGATCTACTAACCCCCAACTCCTGTATCGATTCTATCCTTCTCGGACAGTCTCACTATTGCCTTCTTGTAAGAAGCTCTTGTACCAGGCAGTCTGCCGCGGAACATCTTCTTCTTGCCATGCATGTTAAGGGTCGTGACATTCTCTACTGTAACGTTGAAGAACGATTCGACAGCGCTCTTGATCTGCTCTTTATTTGCATATCTGTCAACGACCAATGTATAGGCGTTCTTGTCCTGAGCTGTCTTGGTTGACTTCTCTGTAACTCTAACGCCCTTGATTATGTCGAATTTATTGCCTGTATTTATACTCATGACAATCTATCCTCCAAGGCTTTTATCGAATCAACTGAGCAGATAATTTTATCTTTTCTGACTATATCATAAACATTCAAGCCAATTTGAGGAATGTAATCATAGCCAACAATATTTGATATCGACTTTGTAAAGTTAGGATCTTGTTCTGCTCCGACAAACAAAATGGAGTTTCCAAAATCCTTGAATCTGTTCTGTGTCTCACTTGTCTTCACAATCTTGTCATACGATAATGAGTCAACAAGTATGAGAGAATTGTCGCGAGCCTTAGCCGACAAGGACATCATCAAACCAAGTCTACGAACCTTCTTTTGCAAATCAAACGAATGATCGCGGACAACAGGACCAAATACTATTCCACCGTGTCTGAACTGCACAGCCTTCTTAGAACCGTGACGTGCTCCACCTGTACCCTTTTGTTTGTACATTTTTCTTGTGGTACCGTGAACGTCCGATTTACCTTTCACAGAGTGATTACCGCTACGACGCTTAGCAAGCTGCCATAGTATCACTCTTGTAATAATATCTTTTCTAGGTTCTAAAGCGAATATGTTATCGGATAACTCGAGGTCACCGACAACTTTACCATTAAAATCTAATACATTAACTTTCATCTCTCTAGACCTCACTTACTGCTTAACGGCGTCGCGGATATAAACTATACCGCCCTTAGCACCTGCAACAGCACCTTTTATGAATGCAACACCAGATTCTGAATCTATCGAGTGAACAGTCAAATTAAGAGTTGTAACTCTGTCACAGCCCATATGGCCAGCCATCTTCTTATTCTTGAATACTCTACCAGGCAAGGTTCTGTTACCTGTAGAACCGTGCGATCTGTGGGAGATAGAAACACCGTGTGTGGCTCGTAAACCGCCAAATCCATGTCTCTTCATAGCACCAGCAAATCCTTTACCCTTGCTGACACCTGTAACGTCTATCAACTGACCAGGCTCTAGCAAAGCTACATCAAGCTGGTCTCCAATGTTATATTTGCTGCAATCCTCTAAGCGGAATTCCTTGAGTATGCTATAGCGCTCCTCGATTCCGAGCTTCTTAAAGTACCCATCCTCCGGCTTGTTGAGTTTTTTCTGATCAACTTGCTTGGTTGCAACTTTGATAGCGTCGTATCCATTGGTTGCAACATCTTTGATCTCAACAACTCGGCATGGAAAAATCTGCAAAGCAGTAACAGGTACACAGGTCCCATTATCTTCAAAGATCTGTGTCATACCTATTTTTTTGGCAATTAATCCGAACCTCATTTAAAACCTCTATTATAGTTTTATCTCCACATCAACTCCAGTTGGTAGCCCTAATTTCATCAGAGCATCTATAGTCTGTGGTAGCCAATTAATTATATCGATCAATCTCTTGTGAGTCCTGATCTCGAACTGATCTCTAGACTCCTTATCAATGTGAGGACTGCGGTTGACAGTATATCTCTCAATTCTTGTTGGCATAGGAACAGGGCCAACTACTTCGGCCCCAGTTCTTCTTACGGTTGATACTATTTCATTAACAGACGAATCAAGTAGCTTATGATCGTATGCCAACAGACGTATTCTTATACCGCGAGACTCTTGTTGTTTAGACATGTTCTCCAATCCCTATTATTTAATGATCTTGGAGACGACACCAGCACCAACAGTTCTGCTGCCTTCACGAATTGCGAATCTTAAGTTCTCTTCCATAGCGATTGGCTTGTTGAGTATGACTTTAATCTTCACGTTATCGCCAGGCATGACCATTTCTGTACCTTCAGGCAATGTGACGGAACCTGTAACGTCTGTTGTTCTGAAGTAGAATTGTGGTTTGTAGTTGTTGAAGAATGGTGTGTGACGACCGCCCTCTTCCTTTGTCAAGACGTATATTTCAGACTCGAACTCTGTGTGAGGTGTTGTTGTTCCTGGGGCTGCCAAGACTTGTCCACGCTCAACTTCTTCACGCTTTGTGCCACGCAATAGAACACCGATGTTATCACCAGCTTGACCTTGATCAAGTAACTTCTTGAACATTTCAACGCCTGTGACTGTTGTTGTTTCTGTGTCGCGCAAACCAACGATTTCGACTGAATCACCGACCTTTACGATACCTCTCTCAACACGACCTGTAACAACTGTACCGCGTCCTGCGATTGAGTGTACAGCTTCGATTGGCATCAAGAATGGCTTATCCAAATCGCGTGTAGGTTGTGGGATATATTCGTCAACTGCTGCCATCAATTTCTTGATAGAATCCTTACCGAGCTCTGCATTGCTGTCTTCCAAAGCTGCCAAAGCTGAACCACGTATGATAGGAATCTTATCGCCTGGGAAGTTATAGCTTGATAGAAGATCGCGTACTTCTTCTTCAACCAAGTCGACCAATTCAGGATCATCAACCAAGTCCATCTTGTTGAGGTAAACGACCAATGCAGGAACACCGACCTGTCTTGCCAACAAAACGTGCTCACGTGTTTGTGGCTTTGGACCATCAGCTGCTGATACTACGAGTATTGCACCATCCATCTGAGCAGCACCGGTGATCATGTTCTTAACATAGTCAGCGTGTCCTGGGCAGTCAACGTGTGCATAGTGTCTCTTGTCTGTTTCATATTCAACGTGAGCTGTGGAGATGGTTATACCTCTTGCTCTTTCTTCAGGTGCACCATCGATTTGATCATATGCTGTGAATTTTGCTTTACCCTCTTCAGCCATAACCTTTGTTATTGCAGCTGTAAGAGTTGTCTTACCGTGATCGACGTGACCAATTGTACCAATATTACAATGGTCCTTATTTCTTTCAAACTTTTCTTTTGCCATTTTTCAATCTCCTAAAAAATAGTAAAACCAAACTACGATAGCTCAAAGCTACCAACTAACTTCACAACGACAGACCGGACTCCAGTGAATCCGGACAAGCGTCACAAATAGCTTGCAAGTACATCCTCTACTTAATGTAATTATACAACATTACGACAAATGTCGCAAGTACACAGGCGTACTAGGACAATTTCTCCTTCAAGCTATCGGCTATCTGCTGTGGTACCTGCTCATAATGATCAAATACCATAGAGAACTGACCGCGACCCTGAGTAATGGAACGCAGAGTATTCACGTAACCAAACATGTTGGCGAGAGGCACCATGGCGTCTATCGCACGTGCGTTACCTCTCTGCTCCATGTTGGACACCTGACCACGACGACTGTTGAGATCGCCTATAACATCGCCCATGTAGTCCTCAGGTATAATAACGTCAACCTTCATGATAGGCTCGAGCAACTTAGGTGCGCACTTTGCGATACCCTCTCTAAATGCTGCACGTCCAGCGATTTCGAATGCCAAAACGCTCGAGTCAACATCGTGGAATGCACCGTCAACGAGGGTTGCCTTGAAGTCAATCACAGGGAATCCAGCAACGACACCATTACCGAGCGAAGACTCAAGGCCCTTGATAACGCCAGGGATATACTCCTTAGGAATTGCACCACCGACGATCTTGTTCTCGAACAAGAATCCAGAACCAGGTTCACCAGGCTCGAATATCAACTTGACACGTGCGAACTGACCGGCACCACCAGATTGCTTCTTGTGTGTATAATCGACCTCGTTTGCCTTGGTGATTGTTTCGCGGTATGCAACCTGTGGAGCACCGACCTTAACATCGACCTTATACTCACGCTTCAAGATATCGACCTTGATTTCCAAGTGCAACTCGCCCATACCCTTGATGATTGTCTGGCCTGACTCTTGGTCTGTAACGACCTTGAATGATGGGTCCTCGACAGCCATCTTAGACAAGACAATACCGAGTTTCTCTTGGTCTGCCTTAGCATTAGGCTCGATTGCTATCTCGATAACAGGCTCTGGGAACTCCATCTTCTCGAGCACGACAGGATTGTTTGGAGCGCAGAGTGTCTCACCGGTTGTCGTATACTTCAAGCTGCACAATGCAATAATATCACCGGCATAGGCCTCCTTGATATCCTCACGGTTATTTGCGTGCATCAACAACATACGTCCAACACGCTCATTCTTACCCTTGAGAGAGTTGAGAACACTTGTACCAGACTCGAGCTTACCTGAGTAGACACGTACGAAGGTAATGTTACCAACGAATGGGTCGTTCATGATCTTGAAGGCCAATCCGGCGAAGCTCTCATCATCGCTGGCTATAACCTTAACATCATTTCCGTCGAGGTCTGTGGCAACCATCTCCCCACGATCAAGCGGTGAAGGAAGATAATCGACAACTGCATCAAGCAAAGGCTGGACACACTTGTTCTTGAAGGCCGTACCGCACATTACAGGAACGAAGTCGCCGCCTATTGTACCCTTACGAATACACGACTTCAACAGCTCGACCGATATCTCTTTACCTTCGAAATACATTTCCATAGCCGCATCGTCGACGACAAGAACAGTATCAAGCAACTTGGCGCGATACTCATTTGCCTTGTCGACCAAATCAGCTGGGATATCAACCACGTTGTACTTGGCTCCGTTTGCGTCACCTTCCCAGATATAGGCCTTCATTGTTACCAAGTCGACCATACCTGCAAATTCTGACTCGGCACCGATAGGCAGAGCTATAACGGCTGGAGTTGCACCAAGACGATCTATAATCATATCGACGCAGCGATAGAAATCGGCACCGATACGATCCATCTTATTTACGAAGCACATTCTTGGGACGTTGTACTTATCAGCCTGTCTCCACACTGTTTCCGATTGAGGCTCAACACCTGCAACACCGTCGAAGACAGCCACTGCTCCATCAAGAACACGCAAGCTTCTTTCGACCTCAACCGTGAAGTCAACGTGACCAGGTGTGTCTATAATATTGATACGGTGGTCGTTCCAGAAGCAAGTGGTAGCAGCAGAGGTAATTGTAATACCGCGCTCCTGCTCCTGCTCCATCCAGTCCATGGTAGCGCCTCCGTCATGAACCTCACCTATCTTATACGACTTACCTGTATAGAACAATATACGCTCGGTAGTGGTTGTTTTACCGGCATCGATGTGAGCCATGATACCGATGTTACGATACTTACTAATATCTGTAGTACGTGCTGCCATAAGTTACCTACAACAAATTACCATCTATAATTACCATCTATAATGTGCGAAGGCTCTGTTTGCCTCGGCCATCTTATGTGTATCTTCACGCTTCTTGACAGCTGCGCCACGACCAGACGATGCATCCAAAATCTCGGCAGCCAAACGCTCTTCCATGGTCTTCTCGCCGCGATTACGAGATGCATTGATCAACCAACGTATTGACAAGGCCTGAGCTCTCACCGCTGATACCTCTGTAGGAACTTGGTATGTTGCACCACCGACGCGGCGTGAACGAACCTCCAACACAGGCTTCACGGCCATAAGAGCATCATGGAACAACTCCACACATGTCTTACCGCCCTTGCCATCTATTCTCTTGAAGGCACCATAGACTATCGACTCTGCAACAGTCTTTTTGCCATCATACATCAAGCAATTCATAAACTTGGTTACTACAACATCACCATAGACAGGGTCTTTTACAACTACCCTCTTCTCGGCCGCTCTACGTCTAGCCATAAATTACACCTCAAAAATAAATAGATTGTCATCGACTCTAATGCTTGTAGCCTCCGAATACCAACTGGCAGTCGTACCGGTCAATCAGTAGAAGGCAGCTGCCATCTACCAAAATTAGCTCGGCCCAATTGGTACAACAGTAATTGCATAAGGTGATCCGAAAACCCCTCCGATCTCACCACCAATCAACCAACGGTTAAACGGCTTAACCAGAAACCTTACCGGCCCCATAAGTCATCTATCAACTGTTAAACAGTTTAGTTGACAAAACCAGTAATTGCGTAAGGCAACCAGAAAATCTTACCGGACTCTCTTTGGGCCCTACTATTATTAGTGCAGTGTGAGCTAGGCAAGCAGCCCAGACAAAAACCAAGAGCAACAAACCTATACACAAATACACAAACACAACCGGCAATGCAATTCAAATACCGAGCCACACACGAACTACATGTCGCGAATCAGGAGTGGAACAAAGACCTCAACCTAAATACTCATGCAACATGCAGCCAGCCACCTGCATTAAGCAAGGACAAACAAACACCCTATTTAGGCTTCTTTGCACCATACTTGGATCGAGCCTGCTTACGATCCTTAACACCTTGGGTATCCAACACACCACGAATGATATGATAACGGACACCAGGCAAGTCCTTCACACGTCCACCTCTGATAAGAACAACAGAGTGCTCTTGGAGGTTGTGCCCCTCACCGGGAATATAGCTCGTCACCTCGTACCCATTTGTCAAGCGTACACGAGCAACCTTACGCATAGCGGAGTTTGGCTTTCTAGGAGTGGTCGTGAAGACCCTTGCACAAACACCGCGCTTCTGAGGACAAGACTCCAAAGCCGGGGCCTTATTGACCACAGCCTTAGGTTGTCTTGGTTTCCTGATTAATTGATTAATCGTCGCCATCTAACTTTCCCTAATATATAAATGCGCTACAATATACTTCTTAATTTTATACCATGTGAATTGCAATTGTCAAACCTTCTCACAGAAAAAATCTAGATAAAATAATAAGTTACACAATTCGTGAAAAACAATTATGACACAAATAAAATGCATTATATCAAGTTTAAGTATAACAAAATAACGTAATATCATTGTGATTTGCATTTGCTGTATAAATATTAACAAGCATTTTATGTAATAATATATTTTATTTGTAGTTGACATGATGTATTAGTAATACAAAAACATCTATATTACTATGATTGTAAATATTGCCTTACATGCAAACTCAATGATAGAATGATCTACACACGTACAATGCGTCTTTTATGATTATCAATAATAATGCTGAATATTAAATCATGTATTAAAATAAATCTTACACTAGATATACTTGGAAAGAATAAATACGGATATAACAATATTGATAGTAAATTCTTGTTTCTCGATGATATTTACGACGAGATTATCATTGACGAATCACTCAACTTTCGCAACTGTAATGTAATATACCTAGATAAAAATAATTGCTCCAACAAAATAACAAACAATTCTATTGATTTAATAGCAAATATTCTTTTTGAATACTTTGGACAAAGCATCATGATCCCTCAGGCAACACTACTAAAAAGATTACCAATATCATCTGGCTTAGGAGGTGGATCAGGTAACGGATCATGCTATGCTTACAATGTTTTAAAGCTAAACGAAGTACCATTCGATCAGCAAGTAAACTTTCTCAAATACTCGTCTAGAAAAATTGGCGATGACGGAACAACATTCTTGTACAAATATATCTACAACAAAAAACACATAAGAGTTTGTGGTTCGAGTTTTGACCTTGATTTTTATGACTACGATACAAGCGAATACGAAGGAAAAACAATATTTTTATTAAACAATAGAAGTGAAACATGCACCAAAGATGTCTATGAAACAGCAAGCAAATACGGTATCACAATGCAAGAAGCATCAATTAGAGTTAACGGCTCTGTAACGCAAATCCTCAATCAACTCAATAAACTCAACCCGTACATCTATGGAATATCTGGATCTGGCCCAACATGCTTCTCTCTATTCGAATCTGAAAAATTAAATACAGCAAGACTCAGTATTGCAGAAATTGCTCATAAATACGGATGTCTTTGGTGGGAATCTGGTATCATGAACAAAGTTATGTAGACGTTATATTAATATATGAACTATTTTTTGTAATAAAATCATTGTCGTTTATGATTGAGATCATAGTTCTTGCCTGATTGATTCCAAGCCACGCATCATTTGCATTATATTTTGGCTCTTCAACAATACTGATAATACTCCTGTTATCGAATGCAGCAACAAATGCCCCGCCCTTCATGTTACTGATCTGTACAGATCCTTCAGTATTTTTACTACAATACACAAGAGGAACAAGGCTAGACATAGAACACATCTGTAGTTTTTTCTTAGTTATCCCCGAATACATAGCCATAGCTTTTGCGTATGTACCAATAAGACGTTCAGTTGTATACGATATATGCCTATCCTGAAAAACTAAAGTAGAAACATCACTCATACTACGATTATTATCACAAAGAAACGAATTAATCCTTGACACAAAGATATCGCCAAGATATTTGTCTTCTGATTTAAACACTAATTCCTTATCATCTGTTGCAATAAACAAAAAATTACTATACATATAAAATGCTAAAACCAGATGATTCATAAGATTTAAAAAAAAATAATGGAATGGCGGAGAGAGGGGGATTCGAACCCCCGATACGGTTTAAAGCCGTATAACGGTTTAGCAAACCGCCGCCTTCAGCCTCTCGGCCATCTCTCCGTACGCTGATATTGTATCACACTTGGATCAGCTTTGCATACAACCAGGATCCACGTACAGCTTAGTACACTTACATTAGTAATGGCGGAGAGAATGGGATTCGAACCCATGGTACGCGTGAACGTACACTCGCTTTCCAGGCGAGCACCTTCGGCCTCTCAGTCACCTCTCCACACGATGACACAACCATGTACTAGGTCATTGTAACATATTTTCAATTCAAATATTTTATCCAACCACATGTAATAAAAAAAAATAAAATTAAAAAACTCATATAAATAAACAAATAAATATGATACAATTACGATATAAACATCGTATTAAATGAAGGAGACTAACATGGCAGCTGTTATCGCAAAAGAAAGCACCGCAATTAACTCAATTAACAACATCAGGCAATATAAAAAAATTTTTATAGCTACAGTTGTTTCCGCTATTTTATTTGATATTTGTAAAAGAATATTATTCGGACACGGAGTAGCATTAATAATTCCAAACATAATACTGTCAACCATAATAGTAAAAAATATTCTAGATCTTGGTAATTTGTGCGCATCATTTATGAATACACTGCATAAAAAATAAAAAACTATTTTATACTCTGTATCACTTTTTCATTACCAAGCGTATATTTCCAAAATACCAATAAAGGCAATCCACACACATATGGATGCCTTATCATCGATCTACTATTTTGCAGGAAGATTTTTTAGATTTTTAGATCTTGTGTTTTGTCTACAGCAGATAATCTCACTCCTAGCTAAGCTGGAGATTATCTTTGTAGATGGTTATTATACACTTACTGCTCTTATTACAATCTCTAAGATCCTATAGAATTCTATAATAGCAAATATGTAAAAGTATACCTTATCTATTTTTGTGATGCTTATTATTGTTTATGGGTGTTGCGGTTTGGATTGGAGTGTGCCGTGATGCTTGTTATTGTTTATGTGTGTTGCAGTTAGATGTGGAAGATTCCGTAAACATAAAGTATTCTTGTTGCTACACACTTAGCCAACACTACAACCTCTCTATCTCCTCCTCAGACAACTTTGTGCAGTTCATTATTATTTCAATACTAACGCCTTGTGCTTTTA
>CANBDL010000029.1 GCA_947367345.1 uncultured Alphaproteobacteria bacterium
CCCCCCCCCCCCCCCCCCCCCCCCCCCCCCCCCCTCATTCATCACCCGCCCACCCCCCAGATCAACACCCTAGAGTTCGTCGGCAGCGTCAGATGTGTATAAGAGACAGAAGTAGCACAATGTGCATTGTTCATTTAGATTATTACAGTCTTGCAATATAAAACATATTTTATTATCTTGTAAATTTACTTTTTGTGCAGCTATCAAGTTATTATGTTTTTCTATCATTTGTTGATTACCAGTCGTTGTTATTGTTTTATCAAGTGCTGTATGTTTACAATCAATCTTTGTTATTCCTGTATCTTTATAGTATAGATATGTAAGATCGTTTTTAAAAATATGTTTGTGAATACAACTTCTATGAATGTGTTTATGTCTTGATGATGATACATTAACAAGATTTGATTTTACAGACATACCACCGGAATTTAGTGGGACAATATGGTGCCATTCACCACCATTTACTATATCGCCATTAGATATTTGTGCTCCATCTATATACTTCATCTTGTATTGTAAAAACCTTTCAATAAGTTCAATAATCTTGTTACATTCAGTAATATAGTTACCATATATACTTTCTTTTACTTTTTGCAATCTTTTATGTTGATTTATGTTTTGTTTTAAGTTACCTGCAGCATCTTTATTGCCATAAATCTCTTGTGATAATTTTTCTGCATCAGTTATATTGATTTGCTCATAATTGCCAGCTTTGTTAAATGCATCTATTAGTTCGCTGTGTTGCATTTGAATCACGCTAGATGCGTTTTGATTTTGTTGTATTGCATTTTTTAATTCCTTATATGCAGCCTTTAAAGTATCTTTTGGATTTGATTCTGACCTGTGTTGTAAATTATTAAACTTTTCTGCAATACTGTTTTGTTTAGACTTATTATTTTCTATATTCTTCAAACACTCAATTACTTCATTATCAAACTCTGTATTATTATTTATTGTTATTACTATTTCTTGCTTACTCTTTATAAAATCAATAATTTTCTTATACAGCTCTATGTGTTTCGATATTTCTTCACGTATTTCTTTTTGTTTTTTATAATCACCACACCCAACACACCCATTTCCAACGCTAAATATGGCTAAAAATATTACTAATAAAATATTTCTGACTTTCATGGTGTTCTCCAAACATCCATAGTTGTCAACTAAATTCTAAACCAAATATAGTATGATAGATTTATAATCTCTGATTTATTCATCTATAAATTAATAGATTATTAACGAATCATGTATTGAGGTATATCTTACTATGGACGGATATGCTAGAATCGTGATAAAGCCGCACTAGATAAACTTATAAAGTTACTAAACTTCAAACGGCATCCAATTGTGTATACAGACAAGTATCTTATTTACACATAATACTTTCAACCAGAACATCTCATGCAATCCAAGAAGCATACATCAACAATTGAAAGAAACAACGACATGCGAAGAAACAGATTATCGGCATTTTAAGAATAACTAAATCAACATCTAGATCTCTAACAAATCTACACAGATACATAGGCATATTTGCTATATTTACACTTATTAGTCAATGAAACCTCTATATGAAGGAGCGGCTGGTTATATGATTTGTTAATAGTCTTGGGTTTATGTTTGTTTAGAGTGTTGTGATGGTATAGGAGCTTTAGGCGTGAGGGCCTCACTTTTATTATCCATCCATCCCCTACAATAATCTACCAACCTCTCACTTAAATCCCCATAATCTTCAAAACCTGGTACAATTATTTCCTCATTGTTGTCTATTAAACATTGTATACTTTCAATTGCTAGATCATAATCATTTATTGCAATTAGTGTTAGTATGGCGAGGATTTGATCTTTGAGACTGTTTTGGTATTTTTCATAGACAATATCTTGTATACAGTCATCCTTTTCATACTCCATATATTCACAATTTGTTATGCTTGTTATGTTATCCAATTACTACTTCTCTTAAACCTATTTGGTATTATGACTTATACGGTAAGAACAACATAAAACACTAAATCACGCAATCCTTCTCTTGAGTTCGTAGTGATTAATAACATTACTTAATTCTTTAAAACTTGCAGATGCTATATCTAACTTACAATATGCATTTCTTGTATATTTATTCATATGCAAAAACATCATTTTCCTTTTGTATGCAAGATCTACAATCTTTTCTAGAACAACAAATCCATCATCGTCAAAGATACTAAAGAAATCCTTATGGAACTTCTGAGACATGATTATGGAGCATCTCTCGTAGTTGTCATAAAATATACCATAGTAATCTAGCTTAAATTTATTATAGATTGCATGATGCATAATTGGGAACTCTAGAGCGATACAGTTATTTCTAGTTTTATGTACTACGAAATCGTCATCACTGCGCTTAATTCCAGATACCAAAGACATATCTTGTGTTACCAAAAATAATCTCAATGGCTGTAGCGCTTTAGTTATGTCCACAGTATATGTATTCGCTGCATCAATAGTGGATAATACTGTAAATAACCCTATATAACTTAGTTCCTTAAATTTATATCTATTATCGTTTGTAAATCCGTAGGCAACGACAGATACTGTATTGCATGTTTGTTTTACATGCGGAAGATGTATACAGTTTTTATCTTCAACATATTCTATTGTTTTTGTGATCTCTCCACTACTAGGCTTATATCCGTCATCTGGAGCCATACCATGCCTTATTAAGTATCTAAAATGATTAATTCTATCATCTATTGTAAAGTTATCGCAGGAGTCTGTACATGTTTGATAATCTATAGTATTGTAGGCACATCTTTTGGTTTGAAAGTAAAATTGATTTAGTATCGGGAATATTTCGCGACCAAAATCTCCTCTTTGAAAGTATTGTACCAACGCCGTTTCCAGTTTGAAATATTTTTCATCATCCCATAAACATGCTCCAAAAAATTCATGATCACGATACTCATTATTACTAAAATCTAGATTCCTTACTATATCAATTGGTAGTTTATAAAAATCCATTACTGAACTATCCATTACAATCACCTATTTTTACATGCTTGCCATACAAAATCTCAAGCTCGCATTCTTCAACACTTTTGTCATTAAACCACAAAGCAAATACATTATGCTTATTAACAAGATCTATGAGTTTTGCCTTTGATACGAGGTCAGTCTTTGGATCGAATATGTCATAAAAGTCTTTGTGGAATTTCTTGGCTATCATAACTGACATTTTGTTGTTTGCTTTGTAGAAGTAGCTAGATATATGCCATGTATCGTTGTTCAGCATAGATTCTGTAATTGTTGTATTATTGTTGTTGTAAAAAGTACAAGTATCTTTGTCTGTATGATCATATTCATTATAATCATAAGGAAGACAACCAAGATCCATTGATGCATGGTATATTTTATATGGACTAAATATGTCAGTTAATTTGTCATAATGATCAATGTGTAAAATCTTCATATTAACCAATGCATGAATAAGACCTACGCAAGATAGATGTTTGAATCTAGACCTATTTAACTTAAATCCAGAGATACCAATTATTGTTGATTTATGCATCGTATTGTCAATATTGTATTCTATTGTTTTTCTTAAAGTCATGTTTTGATGAAAATAATAGTCATTTAATGGTTTTAAATTATTAATCAGCCATGACAAACATTCAAATCTATCAAATATGCTAATATCATTATCAAAACATGTATAAAAATCTACATAAGAACAATCAAAGTATTTGTCATAAATCTGTAATATATTGTCCATGATTGGCAAAACCTCTGGCTTGTATCCTGATTTGTTCTCATCAATATACTTCAAAAACCCATCCTCAAGCTTGAAGTATTCCATATCATTCCAAGAACTATGTTTCAGCATTTGTCCAACAAATGATGTATCATCCTTGTACGGATTATCTTCCAGTATTATGTTCCTTGCTAAGTCGCGCGGTAGTTGTTTATAGTTTATTTTTATGGTCATTGTCTAGTTCCTAATTTTTTACCCGCCCTCTAGGTTCTTCTTATTTGGTGAACCAATCCATGTACAGCTAAAATAAAATCCATCTAAGGCAAACATATAATACTGACTACTCTTTGTGTCGTAATAACAATTTAATTTTGCAGCCCTATTTCCTTTTTTAAAACATATTAACCCTCTTTTTGACATCTTTAGATTTTTCAAAGCATGATTCTCAGCTTCCAATTGTGTATTAAACTTTTCGATTCTTTTTGTTGGCATTTTATTTCTCCATGTTGTAAATTTGTTGTCTGAAATTTTATCTTTTCGATATATTCTGAAATCATATCTGGCAATACACTACCACGTCATCCTCTTCTTTATTTCATCATAATCAATAATATTACGCAATGCCTTAAAACTTGCAGAGGCTATGTCAAGCTTACCATACTCAACCCTTGTATCATGATTAATTCTTAGAAACATCATTTTCTTCTTACATGCAAGATCTACAATCTTTTCTAGAATAACAAAGCCATCATCGTCAAATATATTAAAGAAATCCTTATGGAACTTCTGGGATATGATTATAGAGCATCTCTCGTAGTTATCATAGAATATACCATAGTAATCTAGCTTAAATTTATTATAAATTGCATGTTTCATAATTGGGAACTCTAGGGCAATATTATTTCCAACTCTGTGTATTATAAAATCATCTTGATTATTTATGATATTGCTAAGCAGATCTGTATCTTGTGTTACTAGGAATAATTTTAATGGATTGAGTGCTGTAGAGATATTCATACAATGAGATTGTATAGCGCCCATAACAGATAATGCATTTATCAGTCCTATATAACTAAATTCCTTAAATTTATACTTATTCTTTCTGTTAAAACCATAGGCAATCACGGATACTGTGTCACATGCCTGTCTTGTTTGCCAGATATATATACAGTTTTTATCATTCATATATTCTATTGTCTTTTTGATCTTCCCGCTACTTGGTTTGTATCCGTCATCTGGCACAATGCCACCATTTCTCATCAAGTATTTAAAATGATTAATTCTATCATCTATTGTGAAGTTATCGCAGGAGTCTGTGCATGTTTGGTAGTATAATAGTACTGTGTTCAGATCTTTTTATGCGCAAGTACAATTCGTTCAGTATTGGGAATATTTCCTCTTCAAAAGTATTTTTTCGGAAATATTTAACCAATGCCTTTTCTAATTGAAAATACTTATCGTCATTCCATATTGTACCACCAAAACACGAAGAATCAAGATACTCATTATTACTAAAACCCAGATTCCTTGCTATATCAATTGGTAATTTATCCAAATCTATCAGGGTATTATCCATTACAATCACCTATCTTGACTTGCTTACCATACAAAATCTCAAGTTCACATTCTTCTATGCTCTTATTGTTAAACCACAAAGCAAATGCATCATGTTTATTTACAAGATCTATAAGCTTGTTTTTTGATACAAGGTTAGCACTTGAATCGAATATGTTGTAAAAGTCTTTGTGGAATTTCTTGGATATTATAACGGACATTTTGTTGTTTGCGTTGTAGAAATAATTAGAAATATGGTATGTATCATCATCAAGTATGGACTCTTCAACCATAATATTGTTATTTTTGTAGATATTGCAGAAATATTTTTCATTGTGGCTCCATGGCAAATAATCAAGATCTTGTGATATGTAATAAATCTTATATGGATTGTATATTTCTGATAAACTACTTATACAACTGCTAATATTCAAAATCTTCATATGCACTAGGGCATGAGTAAGACCTATACAAGATAGATACTTGAATCTTGCTTTATTTAATTCATCAAAGCCAGAGATACTGATTATTGTTGATTGATGAGTAATATTATCTGTGTTGTATTGTATTGTTTTTTTCAGATTACACAAAAGATCTATACTGTCACGTGGTGCCCTTTTTAGGTTATTCATTAACCATTCTAAATACTCAAATCTATACAACGTATCTACACCATGATACTCATCAGAGCATGTATAAAAATCTACATAGTTATCGTTAAAGTACTTGTCATAGACCTGCAATATATTATCAACTATCTGAAAAACTTCACGTTTATATCCAGATCTATTCTCATCAATATATTGCAGAAACCCATCCTCAAACTTGAAGTATTCCATATCATTCCAAGAACTATGTTTTAACATTTGTCCAACAAATGATGTATCATCTTTGTATGGATTATCTTCCAGTATTATGTTCCGCGCTAAGTTGCGCGGTAGTTGTTTGTAGTTTATTTTTATGGTCATTGCTATTTACCAATCACACTGTAGCAACACCATATCGATCTATCGTTTATGTATTTCTGTCTGCCCATACATTCTGAAACCCTCTCCTCTTCAATTCATCATAATTGATAAGATTGTCTAGTTCGTAGAAACTTGCAGATGCTATATCGAGTCTGCCATATTCAATTCTTGAGTCATGATCAATGCATAAAAACATCATTTTCTTTGTATACGCAAGATCTACAATCTTCTCCAGGACAACAAATCCATCATCGTCAAAGATACTAAAGAAATCCTTATGGAACTTCTGGGATATGATTATAGAACATCTCTCGTAGTTATCATAGAATATACCATAGTAATCCAGCTTAAATTTATTATAGATTGCATGATGCATAATTGGGAACTCTATGGCAATATTATCTCCAACCCTGTGTATCTTAAAATCATTGTCATTGTTTATATCATTTTGCAATAGATCTATATCATGTATTACTAGAAATAATTTTAATGGTTTTAGCATTTTGTTGATATTGACACTTGATGTATTGGCCGCATCTATTATTGATAATAGATGAAATAATCCTATGTAACTCAATTCTTTGAATTTATATTTATTGTTGCTGGTAAATCCATATGCAACAACAGACACTGTATTGCATGCCCGATTTGTTTTTCGGAGAGATATGCAATTTTTGTCCAAAAGATATTCTATGGACTTCTTAATCATACAACTGCTTTGCTTATATCCGTCATCTGGAATTCTTCCATGTCTTACCAAATATCTAAAATGATCAATTCTGTCGTCTATTGTAAAATTATCACATGAGTCTGTGCATGTTATATAATCTATAGTATTGAATGCTGATTTCTTTGTATAAAAATATAATTGATTCATAATTGGAAATATTTCGCTACTCAAAACAGATTGCTGAAAATATTTAACTAATGATCTCTCTAATCTAAAATATTCCTCATCATTCCATAAGCATGCACCAAAAGGAGAAGCATCAAGATATTTATTCCCACTAAAATCAAGATGTTTTGCAATATCCATTGGTAATTTATCTAAATCTACTATTGTGTTATCCATTACAATCATTTACTTTCACCGATTCTCTATGTAAAATCTCAAGTTCACATTCATCAATACTTTTGTCATTAAACCACAAAGCAAAGACGTTATATCTATTAACAAGATCTATGAGCCTCTCTTTCGATACAAGGCCTGTATTTGGATCGAATATGTTGTAAAAGTCCTTGTGGAATTTTTTGGCTATTATAACTGACATTTTGTTGTTGGAAACATAAAAATTGTTATATACATGGCATGCATTATAGTCTAAAATAGATTCTTCAACCGTTACAATACCATTATCGTAAAACTTGCAAGAATCTTGATCTTTATGTTGCCATGGCAAATAATCAAGATATTTTGATACATAATATATTTTATACGGATTGAATATTTCTGATAGCTTATTAGAGAATCCAATGTGCAAAATCTTCATATGTACTAATGCATGAATAAGACCTATGCACGATAAATATCTAAATCTAGCCTTATTTAATGCATCAAAGCCAGACACACCAATTATTGTTGAATTATATGTACCATTATTAATATTGTATTCTATTGTTTTCTTTAGTTGACACCCAAGATCTATGTAGTTACGTGGTGCTTTTTTTAGATTATTGAGTAACAAACCTAAATATTCAAATCTATATAACACATCTATACCAATGTTCTCGTCACAACAATTGTAAAAATCCACATAAGATCCATCAAAGTATTTATCATATATCTGTAATATATTGTCCAAAATCGGCAAAACTTCATGCGCATATCCATTGTTATTTCCCATAATATATTTCAAAAAATGAAATTCAAATCTACAATATTCAATGTCATTCCAAGATCCATATTTTAACATTTGTCCAATAAATGAAGAATCATCCTTGTATGGATTATCCTCAAACATTATGTTTCGTGCTAAGTCACATGACATTGTATTGTAATCTATTTTTATTGACATCTTCCTCTCTTTTTACTTGTATATAAAATCACTATTTTATGCCTTTTTTATAGGCTTCCAGACCACTTTTGTGGTCGCAACCAACCCATGCGACACCAAAATAACCATCTAATTCCATTAGATAATACATACCATCCTCATCTTGATAGCAATGTAATTGTAATGCTCTATTATACCTCTTGATGCAAATTGTCCCCTTTTGTAAGCGTTGCATTGTTTGTAATGCCCAAATATTTGCTTCATTTTGTGTATTAAATTTACCATATCCTTTTTGTGCCATTGCCATACCTCATGCAACTTGTCTTGTATTTGCGCCATCCTGTTAAACCAACTGATTCATGTTACTTAGATTCTTTTCTTACATTTTACCATTGTGCTTTATTGTGTTTGCAAGAATCAATCTTTATTTTCGCGGTTCATTTTTCCTTGGTATCACGTTTGCAACATTATCACACGATATAAAACGTCCATTTTTAAAGTCTTTTTTATTGCGCGCAACTTTCCATGACGTTCCTTTGTGACCATCATAGTCTTTTACATAAATTTTGCCCTTTTTGTCCTTGAAGCATTCTTCTCCATTAACTTTTGCCCTCACCAAACCTAGCGCTTCTGCCTGTTCTCTAGCTTCTTTATTTGTATTAAACTTCCCAGCTCTCGTCTGAGCATCTATCCTCTCCTGTCTTTTTTCTTCTTTTGTCTTGTGTTGATTCTTATTCTCTTTTGCTTTACCGGATCCACCCCCTAATCCCTTCTTACCTCCACCTGAATTACCATGCCTCTTCATCATCAAAGAGTTGCTAAAGGCTTTACCAATCTTTCCAGTTAATGTTCCTGAATATGCTCTATGGAATAAGTTGAATGATCTTTCAAATAATGAGCGTAGTCTTTTGTCGTTTCCAGCAATCCACCCAGCTAACTGTTCTGATCCGTGTTCAAGGACTAAATCAATTATTTTTTCTAAGGAATAGATTGAAATAGCTAATGCTAGATTGCTTCTTTTCAAGCAAAAAGATGATAGTCCTCCTGCCCTCAAGCAATTAGCTAACTCCATGACAGCCATTATTTCTCTTCGTATTTCTATTGCACTGAGTAAAAAACCAAATGCATCTATGCTATCTTTATCTAATTCTTCAATAAAGCGAGAATATAGTGCCAGTTCTGCAGCCACTGATACAACAAAATTGCTGTTGCTTTCTGCAAATGCTTTTATGTAATCAATATCACTAGTGTTGCTAGTTTGTACAGTATTTTCAATATTCAACTTTTTCAACGATTCAACATCAAACTGTTGATCAATCAAATTTTTTATTCCTCTGCTCAATTTGTCTATTTTTCTTTGATCAAAATAATCATATGAATCAGGATTATATAGAATCGCTAAATCCCATGAAGAATAACGTTCCTCCAGTTCTTTAGATTTGTCTTGTTGAATCTGATGTACTAGATCTGATATAACGTAGCTTTCTTCTTCTTCTTCTTCTTTTTTATCTGATTTATCTAATTGGTTGTTAATGGTTTTTTGATGATTGTATGATGTTATATCATTGTTTTGAGATATATAGTCTTGCCTTGTGTTTCTTGATCTACCAAATTTTATAAACCATGGCTCACTTTTTTTGTGATTGAATATACTTTTTTGTTTGAATCTATTATCAAATGTATTACCGTCATCATGATAGTGATAAGTACTATTATCTTGATTTATGGTTATATTTTTTGAAAGATTAACACCATTGGTATTGAGCTGTTTTGTATATAGATTTTGTAATGGCTTCGCTGTAATATCTTTCTCAAAGAATTTAGTTTTTACTTTATTTGAAACATTAAACATAACAGGCTTATCAGCATTAGTATTTTTAACTTCCTGTCTTGTTTTTGGTTGTACTTTGCGATCTTCAATAGAGCGAGATGTTTTGATAGATGTATTTTGCTTATCTTCCTTTGATAATTTATGTTGATATGATGTTGTATTACTATAACGATCAACTCCCAATGTCTTCTCAATATGACGATCTATTGGAGTTTTGTAGTTACTA
Organism: uncultured Alphaproteobacteria bacterium; assembly: GCA_947367345.1. Classification (GTDB taxonomy): domain Bacteria; phylum Pseudomonadota; class Alphaproteobacteria; order RUG11792; family RUG11792; genus CANBDL01. The sequence goes on from CANBDL010000029.1 coordinate 10,304, forward strand.
CCTACTAGTT
>CANBDL010000030.1 GCA_947367345.1 uncultured Alphaproteobacteria bacterium
ATCAACTTACAGCACAAAACATTGGATACACACTGTGTTGAGGTATGGACGTTTGAGAGACTTTTGGTTGGGGGTTCCAAAAATGACAGTATCTTCATGTTGGCGAGATCGGATGCTTTGCGCGAAACAAATGTCATGACGAGATATATTGTGATTGTGGATACAATAACGCTAGTCATAATGCATGCTAGAGTTGTAAACACAATCGTAAATAGATGACGCAGTTTTATTGTTATTGTTTTGCTCTATAATATAAGTTGAATTAACCATATTACTTTGCCTTTAATAGTTCTATACTATTATTGTATCATAAAAGTATAGATAAGTATAGCATAGTTGTATATTATGGCTTCGTATTTAAGAATAAAGCACAAATCAATTATTCTGGATGGCGATATGCAAGACAAACAATTGGGTGTGGAATATAGAAAACGATACATCGAACATCTAAAGTGAAGACATAAGTTGTAATACTGTAATTATAAGATTTTGAACTATAGTGTTTTATGTGTTAATATGTAGTAGTTGTCGGTGTTATTGTGTATTTGGTGCGAAAGTATTCATTGCGAACAAATGCAGGATAACTAATTTTATATGGTGATATACTATGTCAAGTATGAGAAATACATATTATGTTTCTGTTATAAATAAAATAAAAAGAACGGCTGTAAGTTTAAGCGCGATAATGACCATGGTAATTTTTGGTTTTATGTTGAGCGGTACGGTCGTAAATTGCTCCCTGGCGAGTTTAGGACAAAGACACAAAAGCGCAGCACAAGAAGTGTTAAATGGTATCTTGGGGAAGGTAAAAAATAAAATAAACCAACTGACAAATCAACAAGTAAATAATATTGATATTTTAAAAATAATAATTAATACACATTGTCAAAGTGAGCCGACATTGATTATGACTGATAATATCGACAAGTATTTATATGATATGACAAATAAACAACAAAACAGAGTAATCGTTAAGAAATATATTGTATCTATATTTGAGAAAAGATATTTCGGCGATTTATGTTGTAAGAGGGTGGTGGCATGGAATAGGAATATGTGGTTAACTACGCAAAAACTCATTAAAGAATTACCAACAGATAAAGTTAATATAAGCGCGATATTTTTACAAAAATTTCTTCGGAATATGTTTCGAGATAGCTCGTTTGATTTAACTTTGTTGCAAAATAAAAAGCTACCAACAGAAGCATATAAGAATTATTGTTATAATAAGCAGTTACGAATAAATACGCAAATATTAAAAAATGCAATTACTAACGGTTTTCCGGTTGCAGCAAAGCGTATAGATGCAATATTTAACAATTACATTGTAAATATGTTTGTATATGTCGACTATCATAATGTGGAGTGGGTTAAATTATTAAACGATTTACTTATTAATTTAAATAACTGCGATAAAACAAAAAATGGAGAGACAATAAAGGAAAAACTACAAAGCATGCAGCTGGATGATAAGATAAAGATAGTGACTGCACTTAATAAAGCGTTGGATTTAGGACTAGATATTAAGATAGAGCCGCTAGTTAATATTATAAGCTCAGAAGAGCTTGCCAAAAAATTGCTGGAAACAGATTAAGGTAGAACATGCTATAAAGAAATCTATGGATTGCATTCTACAGAATTTCCCTTTGACGGTCTTTATGTTAAAGGTGCGCTTTGTTATAATTGTGGGCCATTTAGCGTTAGCATTGGAGGCAGCTTAGTGCCACCAGTATTGCATGAACGAAAAGAGATAAATAGTTTAATTGCTCAGAAAATAATAATCCGCAAGAGTTTTTGGTTTCATAAAGCAAGCAAAGAAGATAAATGTAAAATGTTATTCACTAGAATTCAAAACGTGTTGCAAAGAGATTATTTAAAATTAAGTAAATCGTTTAAGGGGATTGATATTCAGAAAAGTATAGGTTTGTTAAAGATATTACTGAAGGCGTGTCATTATTTTTATGAAGACGAAAATACAGTACTAGATTTTATGCGCGCTATGACTACAATTGATGGTGGTAGTTTAGAATCAATTTTGCAAGTATTGCAAGAAACCGATTCTGAACTCATTATAAGGCAAGTCATGAAATCATCTAAAGATAGTAAGATAAGTTTCCCGGATTTAGCAAAAGACGAAAGAAGTCATAATGCGATTATAAAGACAATCAAGAAAGAACTTAAGGATAGCAAGGAAGCAACGGAGATGTCTGTATCAAGCGATAATAATCATCAAGAAAATCAGACAAAAACTTGTGGTCAATCTATGTTGTCTTGTAATAACATTGATGATGAGATTTGTGCTTTTAGAAGTCAACTGAAAAGTTTGTGTGTTGGAGAAGAGACAATTAATTTGCTATGCAGTAAGGCATATAATAGCAGTATAAAACTTGGCCTTGGATATATATCATTTGGCAAAATATTTCGATGCAATATCAATATAGAATTTGGCGCTAGTTTTGTTAATACACTATTTGACAAAATACGTCAGAGTGGCAAAAAATAAAGTTACACAATAGAAATACATGGTCGTTATGACAACAAAAATCTTCACAAGCAATCATACTAAAGCCATAATCACAGAGTCATACAACGACGCTTCTGACTATGTGATTTGTCTCGTCAAACAAACGGAATATTGTATGGGTTTGTCGGCAATTTATGATATAAAATATATCTGTAGCAAGATTTGGTAATAAACATGTCAAGGAAAATCTTTTATGTAGCGGCAGTAATGGCGGGCTTGTCTGTTGGATACTGCTGGTATTCAAGGCAACATAATTCCGACCAAGGCCCAAAGACGGCCGAATCTCATGGCAATAATCCCAATTCGAGTAACAAGTACAACTATAGCAATGCCGGCGAGGTGGATAAACTGATTAACGAATTGCCTCATGACGAGTTCGTGAAACTACTCGGTTCCAGCCACGAGTCTCACAATGCTTTATTTCTGATAATGAGGGACTGTGGCAATCCAGATGTTATTGACAAGGTACTCGCGAAGCTGAGCAGTAAGGATCTGGCGGATATTTTAAAAAAGCGGGATGGTGATTCGGGCAATGTATTGCTTGAGGTCGTTGCTGTGTGCAAGCCCGATCTGGTCAAGAAGATCATAGCCGGAATTGACGACGATACACTGTACGAACTATTGAAAACATGGTGCAGGTTTGACTTTAAGACCATGTATTTTGCGCTAAGTTGCATTGGCGATCGGCAGGCTGTAGTTGACAAGCTGCTCGGTGCGATCGATAACGGCTCTTTATTCAACTTCGTCGACGGGTTTTTATACAATCAGCGCATCTTTGCCTATTTATACAATGACAGCGCCACGACTTTCGAGAAGATACTTGGTAAGCTGGACGATGCGAGCCTTGTGAAGCTCCTCAAGAGTACAACCGTTGTTGGTATGGAGAACGACAATAAATATGGTACTGTGTTTTATAATGTCATGTCCGGCGACAAGGATGATGTTAAAGCGCTTGTATTACGGAGGTTGAGCAAAAATATATCGGAGCTGAAAAGTATTATAAGCAATATCGATCCGGAATACATCAGTGAGCATATCGATGACGCGAAGAAGGCTTGGAATAGTGTTTACAGGCTGTGCGGTAATAACAATGTCAGAAAGCATGTTGAGTCTGTGGCCGGGAAGTATGGTATTAAGTTAGGCCAAGTATAATGTAATATTTTACAAATTCAAATGTTGATAATGCGAAATACAACAATATTGCAATTCATGCGATTTTTATATTATTGAATATGTTGGCAATGAAAATATTACATACTATGTTTTGTGTGTTATAATGAATTTATAGTGGTTTAAAGTATTATAGTATACTTAGAATGAATGTGTTTCTGTTGTTGATGCGAATGTTATTTGCGAATATCAGAATAAGAGATATATTTGTGGCGTTATTGTTGCTTTATATAATATGTGGCGACCATAAAGACAGTAATAATAAAAACAAGCAGTCCGCTGAAAAGAATTATAATAGTACACGTACCCAAGAACATAGTACAAAAGATAAATATATAAAACCAAATATTACTATTGATGATTATAAAAAAATAGCTGATAAAGTAAAAATTGATTTTATAGGACAAGATAGATAAATAGAATATCTTACAAAGATAATAGTAGCTCATTATTTATCCTGTATACAAGGCGCAAATAGTACGCCGCTTGTAATATTAGTAGTTGGACCGTCCGGATGCGGAAAAACATCAATAATTACAAAAATAGCAGAACAATTAAATATAACAAAATATGTGTGCTCAGCGACATCATTAACTGTTGCACCGTTCGTTGGTCTAAGGGTAGAGGACATATGTGATTGTATTATAGGTGATGCCTGTGCTACCGGCAAAGACCCTGCGTATTCGCTGCTATTAGTTGACGAGCTAGACAAAATATGTGTTAAGCGTCTTATAAATGACGATAAGGAAATGCAAGCCCAGGAGTCACTTTTGACGTTATTAAACGGTTCACTTGATTACAGAACAAGCAAAGGAAGACAATATGATACGTCTAAAATGGTGGTTATATTTACTGGAGCATTTACGAAAAAAATTAGAGACAGAATTAACGAGGATAATTATCAGGAAGAATTATCAAGGTATCATATTAGTAATCAATTACTTAATAGGGTGAATTACATTTGTAAACTAGAGGATGTCAAGTCAATGGACGATAATACATTGAAATGCGGTATTAAAAATGCAATTGACAATATAGTTTGTTCTCTCGTAAATGATGGTTATAATATTACAAACACAATTAGTGACAAAGATTATAAAGAAATTATTAATATTATACGTGGCAGAAAAGACAATTCTCCTGCGTTCAGAAAGTATAACAGCCTAATAAACAATATTAAAAAAGATATTTTGTTTTGCGACAAAAATGATGCTCTGGTATTAAAGTTTTGTGATAATAAATTGAAGATACATAATATGGCGCTAGGTAATTAATATTTAAAATCAGTATAATGATGATTTGCAATAACGGTTAGACTTAAACATGGTGCGCTATATTAATCGCCAACACCATTCAACACATCAACTATCTTCCATACATTTGTTGCGTGAGAACCTTTTACGAGTATCCTGTCTTGATCACTGAGGTTGCTCATTACATCATTTACAAGTTCATCGCTGTATTCTGTATAGCATTGCGTATTTGTGTTGTGCATAAATAACTCATGAAGCTCAGTATCTCCAACAAAATATACCTGCTTGAATTTACCTAGGTGTGCCGCTATGGTTTTGTGGTACTCGATTTCTTTGTATCCCAATGCTAGCATCTGGCCCAGAACAGCAACATTGCAATTACTATTTTCTATGGCTGATAGCATTGATGCAGGGCTTGCATTATATGAGTCATTTACAACTGTTATATTTTTGCCTTGGACGATTGCTTTGATCTCGTCTCCCCGGCCAGATACTGGTTTGAGTATATTTAATGTGTTTATATATTCGTTAACATCGTCTCCAATGTGATGTAATACTGCGCATATTACTCCGATAATATACATTTGATGTCTATGATATGCATTGCTTAGACAGATATCTTGACCAAAAACACTTATTGTATTTGCGTTTATTGTGATATCTGCATTTGGATCGAAGCCGACTGTAATTATTTTGCGGCCATGTAAATGATTGAGTAACTCATAATCGCAGATTACGACGCCATCTTGTGTAATGTGTTGAGCTATCGAGAGTTTTTCCTGGAGTAGTGAGTCGAAGCTGTCATAATTTCCTATGTGTGCGTCATATACATTGAGTAGTATGGCTATGTTGGGCTTTATAATCTCGCTCAGTTGGGATATTTCTCCCGGTGAGCTTGTCCCGCATTCAAATATACCAATCCTGTCTGATTCTGTTAGGCCCTGTATGCCAAGTAGATGTCCGTATATTGTGTTGAGGTTACCATCAGAGAAGAAGGTTGGGTGTTTTGATGATAGTACTTGGGATAGCCAGTATTTTGTAGTAGTTTTCCCGACTGAACCTGTAATAGCGATTCTATGTTCCAGCCTTGATGACTCTATGATGAGTTTTAGTGTTTTTGATACTATATCTTCAATTTTGTCTACAATAACACATTTGTCTTTTGGTGTATCTGGTATTTCTCTTTCGCATACTATGAGTTCTGCTCCGTTTTGCAGCGCATCCTGGGCGAAGTCGTGGCCGTCTACATTAGCGCCTTTTATTGCGAAGAATATATATCCTGGTTTGCAAAATCTTGAGTCAATTACAAAACCATGTATTTGTTTATTGCTGTTGAGCTCTAACCCTGTTGCAAGTGATAAAGCTTCTTTGTAAGATATCATGCTGCTCTATTATCTGTACATATCTAGCTAGTGTCATTATCTCATAAATTGCTCGCTAATCCGATTTACTACGCAAGACTGCAGTATGATAAAATATCTCTACGTATATAATCTTAAAAAGTTATGATGAAGCTATACATTGCAGGTGGTCTTTTTAATGAGGCCGAGGTAAAACAAAGAATTATGGAGGGGCAAGTTTTAAGAGAAAGATTCCCATCTCTGGATATTTTTAACCCAATCGAACAACCGTTTAACGAAGACAAAAGCTCTCTGCCGACACCAATCTCTATTTTTGAAGGAGATACCGAGGCTGTAATCGCATCAGATATATTTTTGGCAGATATCACAAACAATGACCCTGGTGTAATGGTTGAACTAGGTATAGCAATATCACATAAAAAAATCATAATATGTGTGAACTCAGATATTAGACTAAAGGACTCGGCGAGATATAGTATACCTAGCTACAGCATAAATCACTATGTATTAGGTGGAATAGAAAAATACGGCATACTTGTGTCAAGCTTCGATGACGCTGTAAAAGAAATAGCAAAGCATATTTTATGATGTAATCGTTTGTATAGTGTGGTGTCTATATCGTTTGTTTTCTCGGATATCATAGCCACATGCTAAACTATATATACAGAAGCACATAATGCTAACATACAAAAACCACAAATGAACGCACAACAACTCCTATCACAATACAAATCCATCTCGTCACAAATGCAAGAGATAAACGATGCGATATTAAAGCACGACAAGTTGTATTACGAAGACAATGCTCCAGAGATAAGTGATGAGGATTACGATAAGCTCAGGTTGCATATAAACGAACTCAACAAACAGAGACTGGATCTACACAAGCAAATTACTCAGGAATATGGCATCGAGCTCGAGCTAGATAACTACGAGGCTCTATCGTCCATCGGCAATGACATACAAAACAACAAATTCCAGAAGGTATCGCACAGTAAGCCAATGCTGTCTCTCGATAACGCCTTCAACCAAGAAGACCTCGAGGACTTCATTAAGCGTATCTACAAATTTCTCAACATACCAGACACGACCCCAATACAATACTGCATCGAGCATAAGATAGACGGCTTATCCGCAGCACTTGTATATCGTAACGGAAGGCTGGCCAAGGCTCTCACCCGCGGTAACGGTTATGTCGGCGAGGACGTAACCCACAACACACTCGTGATAGAAGCAATCCCCAAGACGATACACCTCAAGGACACAGTGGAGATCCGGGGCGAGATATACATGCCGACCAAGGCCTTCTTGGAGTTAAACGCAACCAGCGATAAGCCGTTCAGTAGCCCGAGAAACGCGGCGGCCGGCTCTCTCAGGCAGCTGGATCCAACAATAACTGCGTCGCGTAATTTATCTTTCTTCGCCTATACAATTGACCAGGGCGAGAGTAGTTATAGCAGACAATCCGACAGGCTGCGGGCCTTGCAAGATCTTGGATTCGATGTGGCAGATTATAGCTTGGCAACCACAACAGAAGAAATAATGGCGGCGTACAACAATATATCTGACGCGAGGGGCGGCTTGCCTTACGAGATCGACGGTATAGTTGTAAAGGTTGACGACCTAGCTATGCAGGAGAGGCTCGGGTTTGTCGGCAGGACGCCTAGGCATTCTGTGGCAGTAAAGTTCAAGGCGGTTGAGAAGACGACCATGGTACGCAACATAGAATTTAGCGTCGGCAGGACCGGCAAGATTACTCCCGTTGCGATACTAGAGCCTGTCAACATCATGGGCTCCAACATATCCAGGGTAACCATGCACAACTTCGACGAGATAAGGCGGCACGACATACGCATAGGCGATACTGTTAACCTCATAAGGTCAGGTGATGTGATACCGAAGATAATCGAGAACGTAATCGACCCAGAGCATGACAAACGCGCTTCGGTCGTGATCCCGGACCACTGTCCATCCTGCGGCTCAGCTCTCAACAAAGACAAAGATGTCGTTGATATATTTTGCGTTAATCAAGCGTGCCAAGCTAAAAGACTTAGATACTTGGAGTACTTCGTATCGCGAGAATGCTTTAATATCTTAGGCCTTGGTTCGAAACAGCTTGCTCAGCTGATTGATTTGGGTATGATACACGACGCCACAGACATATTCTCGCTGCATAACTACCGAGATAAAATTGCCGCCCTGGATGGCTGGGGCAAGACCTCTGCCGACAACCTCATGAGAAGCATAGACAATGCCAAGAGCATCAAGTTCGATCGCTTCATCGCATCACTCGGTATTAATGGGGTTGGGTCAGTTGCTGCCGGCAATATAGCCAAGAAGTTTGAAAGCATGGATAACTTACTTGCTGCTAACCTGGACGAGATAATATCGATAGACATGATCGGAGATGTAATAGCTCGCGACCTGCATAAGTTCCTTACCGCGAACACAGATTTTATCAAAGCATTGGCCGAATGCGTCAATATTATGTACGAAGACGATATACCTGTCGATACTGACAACAAATACTACGGCAAGACAGTTGTCTTCACGGGAACCATGTCGATCAGCAGAGCTATGGCGAAGGAGATGGCCAAGAGACGTGGCATGCAGGTCATGAGCTCTGTATCCGGCAAGACTGATTATTTGGTGTGCGGAGACAAACCCGGTAGCAAACTTACCAAAGCGGTGGAACTTGGTGTGACTGTTGTTTATGAGGATGAGTGGATTGAGGGGTGATTGCCTGTTGTTGTATTTAGATAAAACATGTATATTGAAAGCATAATATGTTTGGCTTTTAATAAATAACATTAGCAAATGACAATCGACAATCCAAGTAGATTAAATTGAGAATACGACTAGTCACAGATCTCTGATTGATTATTGTGCAATAGATTACAACTCTCGTTTCGACAAGAACAACAAATCTCATGCAAAAGAGTTGCCTAAGATATCAACAAACATCTACACATTCTGTACCAAAGATGATACAAAGCTTTATATCAAGAACATGTCAGAGAAGTATGGTGTGATTGCTGAATAGTGCAATAAGACCTCATGAACTATGATAAAATATTAGTGCACAAGTACTGTATACATTACAACCATGTTCCACACCAATACAAACAACTACACACCCATCCCACCTCCTACCTCCTACATCAGATTACGTTTTCCATAACCTATTTGGAGTAAAGGAGAATACAGACTGTCTTATGTCTCTCCTTAATGCAATACTAAAAGGCAATCCAGTAGTATATGATCTAAAGCTAAGACCTACAGAACATAAAAAACAACAGAAGATGGTAAATCAATAAGAGCTGACATACTTGCAGACATTAATAACTATAACTCTTAAATATTTTATATTTGAGACTGTCCATCATCAAAGCTACAAGCCTAACCATAAACATAACTACCCAATCACAGCTCCAGCTGCGGCA
>CANBDL010000031.1 GCA_947367345.1 uncultured Alphaproteobacteria bacterium
ATGATGCCGCAGCTGGAGCTGTGATTGGGTAGTTATGTTTATGGTTAGGCTTGTAGCTTTGATGATGGACAGTCTCATTTGTTTTGCTATCTTGTTTGATATTTTGTTGTTGTGAAGATTCTGGTTCTTGTGTAGTTTCTGATCTCTGCGGTTGTCCCAGACCTTTTAAATGATTTTGTATGGTCATAAAAACAGAAGATGCTGTATCGTTTATTAGTTGTTTTCCTTGTTTTTTTGAAGTACTACCACGATTTTTTAATTGATCTATTTGATGTTTATTAATATCATCACTGACATCTTGGTACACCTGACTGCTTGTGCTTTGACTACAAAATACAACAGGGCTATGTATTAACGAAACAATTGAGTATAAACACGTGAGAAAAGATCTAGTTGAAAATAATCTTTTTCTCGTATTTAGACTATGTGTATCATGATGTTTTGTTGTTATCTTCATATTTTTCTCCTAATTTTTTGAGCATAAAATTGCTAGTACAACATCAATTATACAAATATTCTCAGCATTTGTGCAAGTATTTTAAGAGAGATCCTGGATGTGAAGTTGATGTTTTACATAGCCATGTTTAAAAAATACTGGTAGTGCCGTGTGGTCGTGTTTGTATTACTAGGAGATGACTTGTAAAACAAATATCATGACTCAGTATTTCTCGCAAATATTTATATTTTGCATGCTCCTCCAGAGCACCCAGAATCTTCTTCGTTTGATATATCACTCTTCCCGGAATGATCTCTGGTATTGTGGTAGTATAAAGTTTTTATACCAAGAGAATAAGCAAACAGCATATCTCTTAGGAGTGTTTGCATAGGTACTTTGCCACCTGGATACTTCTCGGGATCATAGTTTGTATTTGTTGAAATAGATTGGTCGACAAATTTCTGCATGATGCCAACTTTTATGAGGTATCCATCATTGCTAGGGATATCCCACAGGAGCTCATACTTGTATTTTCCTATGTTAGGAACGACCTGCTTGAGTATTCCATCCTTAGATTGTTTTACAGATATTAATGCTCTAGGTGGCTCTATACCGTTGGTTGAATTGCTGATCTGAGATGATGTTTCGGATGGCATGAGGGCTGTGAGGGTGCTGTTTCTCATCCCATATACTTTGATTTCGTTTCTCAGTTTCTCCCAATCAAGCTTGAGATCATTAGGAACGATCTTGTCGAGAGCTTTCCCGTAGTATGTATCAATTGGAAGAATGCCGCGTGAGTATTTCGTCTCGTTGAACCTTGCGCACGGCCCCTTGATCTTGGCCAAAGATACGGACGCCTCTATGCAATAGTATTGCAGCATCTCAAACAATTCGTGTGTTAGGTTTAAATTATTTGTATCAGAGAAATACGTGTTATTCATTGCCAAGAACGATGCGTAGTTTATAACTCCTATGCCAAGCGAGCGTCTCTCTCTTGTTCCTCTCTCCGAAGACTTTACCGGGTATGATTGTATGTCTATGAGGCTGTCTAGAGCATAGACAAGAAGCTTTGTGCACTTCCTCATTTTGTCTCTGCCCAGGCCTATGTTTCCAAGATTGACGGCCCCGAGTATACATAGAGCTATCTCCCCGGCATCCCTATCTTCATCCTTGATTGGGCTTGTGGGCAAAGTAATCTCCGCACATAGGTTCGATTGTCTTATTGGTGCAACGCTAGGCAAAAAAGACGAATGCGTATTACAGTGGTCTGCGTTCATAATATAAATACGACCAGTACTTGACCTTTCCATCATGAGTAGAGAAAAAAGATCTATGGCCTTGATTGTTTTCTTGTATTTGATCTTATCATCGAAGCTATACTTCTCATACAACCATTCGAATTTGTCTTGATCCGAGAAGAAAGCGTTGTATAGATCCGGAACCTCGTGAGGTGAGAATAAAGTTATCGACTCGTCTTTTTGAAGTTTTTTGTACAGGTATCCATTTATTTGAACCCCGTAATCCAGGTGTCTAGCGCGATTTTCCTCTATTCCTCTGTTGTTGCGCAAGACGAGTAAATCCTCGATCTCATAATGCCAGATCGGAAAATATATCGTTGCAGCTCCAACTCTTATTCCTCCGGCAGAGCAACTCTGGACAGCCGATTGAAAGTATTTTATAAACGGAGTTACTCCTGTGTGATAAACTGTTCCGCCTCTGACAGGTGTGCCCTTGGCTCTTATCCTTCCAATATTTATACCAATGCCAGCCTTCTGCGACACATATTTTATTATGGCGGAACCAACTCCAGCTATGCTATCCAGAGAATCATCGCATTCCATAAGAACACAAGAGCTGAACTGTTTCATCGGAGTTCTAACTCCAGACATGATCGGGGTAGGGAGAGATATATCGTTGTGTGACAAATGATAATACATGTCTCGTACCATCTTGTTGCGCTCAATCCTATCTTCGCTGAAATTACCAAACAAAGACATAGATATACACATGAGAGCCATCTGAGGACTTTCAACAACTTCACGTGTAACGCGGTTTTGTACGAGATATTTGCCTGTGAATTGTTTTGTTGCTGCGTATGAAAACTTCATGTCGAGGCTGTGATTTATGTATTTGTCTAAATCTTGAATCTCTTCACGACTATACTTTGCAAGGATATCCTTGTCATACCATCCTCCAGACACCATTTTTTCTATGTGGTCCAGAAGAGTAGGGGGGTCCCAACGTCCGTATGCAATCTTGCGGATCTTATACATGTTAAGGCGTGCGGCGACGTATTGATAGTTTGGGGTCTCAATCGAGATCTTGTCAGCAGCCGACTTTATAAGCATATCGTGGATCTGTGTTGTCTTTATCCCGTCGTAAACCTGAATCCCAGCATGAAGTACTATATCAGATACAGAAACATCATCAAGGCCCTCGCATGACATCCAGACAATCTTGTGAATGAATTCTTCGTCATAAGGTACGCGATCTCCGTTGCGTTTTATTACGTGTATTGTATTCATCGATATAACCTATATTTGCTGTGCGAAGTATATTTAAAGTACATCCAATCGCAATTGGAGCACGAGTTACATACTAATGATATCATAACACAGCATAATTTAGGCCCAAATTTTTCTTTGCGTAAAAATATTGTCAAAAATATCGCGTCAAACTTCTATGACATCATTGTTGTTTGGCCTGGCTTGATCATCTGAATCACACCGCCAAACGCACACATACATATCGAAGGCAAAGTTACGGATGGAATATTTTTGATCATCACCTTCGGATTTGGCGGAGTCCATGGGGCTACTATCATTGGTGTGCAAGGCATCGGAGCTCCAAATGCCGCAGCAACAGCCGGGTTGGCTGGAGATGTACACATGGCGAAGGGTAATATGTTCACGAATGGCTTAAAGTCCGTCATATCCATAACCGTCATATTCTCAGAATTTACCATTTTCGCCGGCAATACGATAATACTCCCGGGAGCCAAACCGAAGGAGCACTTCGCCATTGTTGTCATACACGGTGTTGGTGACGGCATTTTGTTTGTTTCCACATCGTTATATGCGCTCATTGTACCGAAAATTTCGCGTTTTTTTTATATAACTGGCATCGTATAAAAAAAATTTTTTTTCAACGATGGTTTTGCTTGTTGCATTTAGTATATTTCATGATAAAATACTGTTATGTAATTCGTTAGGTGAGACATAATAATGTCGAAAAATATTTCTAAAAAGGTGTTAGCGCAGCTCGCTCTCGTACTTGGTTTTACTTCTTTTTCTTTGTCAGCTGATGCGACAAATTTTGAGGAATGCAAAACTGAAGCAAAAAAAGCATTTGTATGCAAAAAATATGGAGACTTTATAGATTATCTGCAAGAAGATGTGAGTTCGATTGATTTGTTTTTGCTTGATGTACTTGGAGCTAGCAACCTTGTGGATACAACAGCAGTTTTAGCCAAAGCAAAAACTTTGAGTGGTGAAATTTCTAACACATCATTAGCAGGAAATACAATTAAATCTGGTGATGAGTTATATTTACCTGTTGTTAAGTTATCAACTGTTAAGTTAAATTTTGCTGCTCACTCCGCAAGAATTCAGGGAGGTCTTAACATAGAATTCTCAAAAGGAATGTGCGGTGGAGGTCTTGATGTTGTAGTTGGCGGAAATCTTCCTCAAAGTTTTGGTTTGGTCACTAAGAAGGATAAAAGCCAACAAAACAACGCAGGTAGTGGCCAAACTACTCAAAACGCAGGCAATAAATCCAGCGAGCCAAGTAAAGAGAACTTACTCTTGATGAAAGAAAAACTTCATATTACTTTGAGACCATATCTCGTCGTATATATTAAAGATTTCTTCGCTAGACTTGGTTACACATGCAACCTATCATTCTTCGAAGCTGACAAGAAAGAGCATAGAGTTAAAGAATATGATGACAATACCAAGAAATCAAGCGGATTTATGCATGCTCATGGATTTAACTTTGGACTTGGTTATTCTTTCACAAAGAATGTTGCTTTGGTTGGAATTCTTGATGTCACATTCAACATGAAAGCGAAGGATAAGAGCGCACAGCAAGCACAATCAGGCAGCAAACAATCACAACAAAACCAAAATCAAAAAGATTCAAAAGATAAACTTAGCGCAAGCGGAATGAACATAGCCTTTACAGTGAATTTGATTGGCAGATTTGCTCACTCATCTGGTTTGAAGGTTGGTGCTATGGTTGGTGCCGGATACGGATATCAATCCTTCAAGTTTGAAAGTCTTGCAGATCTCGTTGAATTCAGAGATGTTGTATCAAGAATTAACGATCAACAGGGCAAGCAAAAAGGAGGCAGCAAATAATAAAACCTTAGTCGTCTAACAGAGTTTATAAATAGTGAAATGTGCGGCCTATTGGCCGCTTTTTTATTTATTTCGAGCTTATAAAATCAAAAAATATTTTAACTTCTATAGAATTAGTAAAACTACTAATACATGTTAGTTTTCCCACTCACAACAATATATCAAGTCATAATTTATTTTAAAAATACCGCAGATAGATTAATGATTCGTTAACGATCCACAAAATTTTAAATGCTCAAAATTATCAAGTTGCGTTAATAATTTTTTAACAATCTCGTTGATATAATCTCCTATATTAATATGTCGATACGCCGTTATGAGCAAAGTTAAGTTGGTGGCTGCAGCCTGTGCTGTGTTGGTCTTTGGGTTTTGTTATCATGCAAACTACGACAGGTCCAAAGAAAATAATCAAACCCAGAATAAAAAGAGTTCGGCTTGTGTAGCAAAAAACTCTGAGCAAGCAAAAGAAAATACACCGAAACAAATACAATATGGTGATCCAAAATATCTCAAGAACATGGTATATCACAAGTTTGCGAGAAAGGATGCCGCCGAGAAGAAGCTCAAAAACCCTCGTATCGTACTTAAATCCAAAAATGCAAGCCTGAGAGAAGGCGAGTGGGGCAAGTATATCTTGAATATTCAGGCTAGAATTAAGGAGCTAGAGCTGAAAGACATTACGGATAAAAACTATCTGGACAATTATATTCGTATTAACAAGGAGTTCGCCAAGAAGGTTATTGTACCGGCCGGCTTTATATCGACTAGCTCAGTATCTTTCGATTCCATGGAGTATATGGACGAAGAGATAGCCAGGGATGAGCTGGAGTGGGAAATGAGCCTGGAAGACAAGCTGCAGGACAGGAACAGAACCAATGAGCTGCAGGTATTCCTGGAGCCATTCAAGGATCCTAGTTACAATCCATACGGTAGTCGAGGCGGTTTTCTAATCCAGACTACGGGAGTCCTGAGTTACGATGACGAGGCTCTAAAGAAAATACGTCAGAATACCAGAGACAAGGTTGCTGCGATTGCGAAGGATACCGGGTGCGATGAGGTCATTGCCAACAGAATATATTACAAACTCTTCGACTCGGTTCGTAAAAGATTGTTCTGCGTCGGCGAGTATAGTTTCTTTGAATATCCTGGCCTGGAGGATGAGTCAGTCAGATATTGCAATTGCTTGGCAAACAGAGATATGACTCGCAGATATCTTGTGTATACGGTTGATTTTGATGGCATTGTGTCTCAGTTGCCTTCCGATAAAAAGTCTTTAGCCAAGGAGAAACTCATAGAATCTGCCGTAGATCTTGTGCATGAGATTAGCATGATCGATGGGGTTTGCAATAAAAATATAGAGCAGACCTACTCCGAGCTGCTTGAATTAGCCTCAAAAATATCTTCGGACAAGTGGAGTGGCACCGAGTCGGAGAGGCCAGGAGTACCACCAAGATTCGACGAACATCTTAGCCAGATCGCCACAGCATACCTCATAAACCAATACTTCGTGCTTGACATAGCCTACGATGATGTAGATGATTACGGCAAGAAAGACGGTGAACCAGTGATTAGTATTTTGTATTGAGGGATTGGTAACGATACTATATTCAGTTGTCAAATTCATAAAAGATGCAATAGGCTGCATGAGAGTCAAACAAGTTTCAGGGCTCATGCGTTATAACGATATATTTATATCTGAACTTGACATAGATCTCTACGATAAATTCATAAATTGCGTAAACGACAAGGATATACTTCTGTATTACTGCGACCTTATCGAGGCTCAGTACATGGGATGGGAGTGGCACAAGTTGCTACATAAAATACGCGATAACGTTGATCTGAGCGACAAAGATATGGTTTGCGATGTTTTGCGTGAGCGGGTCGGGAAGAGGTTTTGCACTGCATGATTGCCTTGTGTTTGATATGTGTGGTGTCGTAGCGAGCTGGTATGGTGAATTTGTAGCTTTGGTGCAATTTGCTGTTGTAAACCTACGGCATTGCATATACATTCGTTCTAACACAATTAAAATTGATTCAAGGCAACAATAATTACCGTAACTACAATTCCGACCGAAGCATATTTGAAGAAATACCATATAGATCTATTATGCCCCTGTGCATTTTCGTGTGACACGGACTGTTTGTATTGCTTGTTGATATGTTTTAAATACAGCGATACAGATAAGACTGCAAATATCATTAGCACACCGATAATAATAATTTCTTGTGTCGATATATCATCTGTATTTACAGCGTTGCTTGGATATAATTGAACAAGAAATACAATAAAATTATTAATTATATGGGCAAATATTGCCGGCCAGATTGATTTTATTCTAACAGTTATATATGATATTAACAGTGAATCTATAAAATAACTTGCAAATAACGTAATACTGCAGTGCATCATACCAAATAATGAGCTGGTAATTATACAGGCACTTCTGTGCCCGTAGCTGCAACAAAGCCCTTTTAACATTATTCCTCTAAAAATTATTTCTTCTATAATAGGTGTTATAATAACTAGCCTTGCAAAGTAAAAATATATATTGCCATGTATTTTACCTGATGACGCAAGTAATGCTTGTGCTGTGGTATCTTTATCAATTTGGAGTTGTAATATATAATGCAATGCGAGATTAATTGTTAGCATTAATATCATGAGCGGTATAATTACGGCGATATCTTTAAATTTACATTTCTGCAAGAATATATCTTGTTTTTTTATATTATTTGCGCGTATAAACATTGTTATAAAAATTACATCTATTATAGAAAATGCGTTTCTATATAAATCAATATCATATCTTATGTTCAACATATTGCATGTCATTTTGCACAAAATATAAAATAGTATTTTAAATATAAATGAATACAGTATAAATGTTGAGAATGCCTTCCCGGCGAGCTTTATATTATCCTGCTGTAAATTTAAATTTGTAATACTTGCGGACTTGTCAATATTGTCTGTGTTGCTAAAATTATACATAGTTGGTCTCCAATTTTTTATACAATCATCCATTACGCGGGCGTTTTACAACACACAACTCGCCCTCGAAAAGACATCGCTCGATCTGAGACATCTTATCGTCTATCCGGTCAAATATGGTTCCGGTGCAGCCACTCATTGTACAGTCAACACTTTCGAACCCATCCTTGTTTTCGTTCAGGTATACAAAGTATTTATCATAATCATCCTTGCTGATACCGAATTTGCAAATCATATCGAGCAAGTATTTATACGCATCTTCGGCCGTTTCATATAGGTCTACATAGCTGATCTCGAACATAAAGTCTGCCGCGATTGCCGAGAGCTCGTCCGTTATTTTCTTGAAAGATGCTTCTCCGTAGCGAGCAACATAATCATCGCGCCAGAAATACTGAAACTCTCTGCACGCCTTCTTGTACTCGTCTTTCGTTGTGATTTTGCGTGATTCGTCTTGGCAGCTGAAGACCTGCATTGAGTACACAAGGTTGTGGTATATTGTCCTGACCAGCTTCTCGTCTTTTATTTCTTGTCTCAAGGCTTCCGCGATTTTCTTCTCGTACTTCTTTACGACCTTTGCAAATCTCGCGTCTACATCTTGGCTTTGGTATTTTGCTTTGTGCGATTGGTCGATGTAATTATGGAATGACGTCGTGCAACCGTGTTTTTTGTATGAGTCGCGAAGGTCTCTGGCGTGGTCCTCGTTACCCTCGAGCTCGTCTATGTTAATACCGTCATTATTCTCGCGCCACAGCTCTAGGTTCTCGTACCAACCGGAGTAGAATTTATTGCAGCTGGTTGTGTTCAAACAAAATATTCCGCGTGTTTTGATGTGCTTCTCGATTATGTATTTGTTTGAGACTGTCAACCCCAAAAGCCCTAACATCTGATACAATATAACCATATTAGTTATATGGATCAATAACAATGA
>CANBDL010000032.1 GCA_947367345.1 uncultured Alphaproteobacteria bacterium
TCGATGATGCAAGTGATGCGATATCATCCTTCAAGGGAGCTATTAATGTCGCTAGGGCTGATGGATTGGAGAGGGGGAGAGAGGAAGGCATAGGCATTGGCATTGAGAGGGGTATTAAGCGTGCTAATGTTGAGGCGGCAGTGAGGATGATGCAAGATGGCCTACCAGATGATATTGAAATATGTTTGTATTTCTAAAGACGAGTTGATTGCGCTCAAACAAAAATATAAATAAGTTGTGTAGTGCTATTCTAAATTTTTTCACTTTGCTCACTCAAATACAACATACATGGACTTTATATGTGGTTCCACAACGTTCAAGTAGTTGGCTTTATTTATTTTTTTTGCTAAAGCAGTGACGATATGCAATTACTTAATACTAAGTTATACGGTCACAATATCATATTAAACAGATCAAGTTTTCAACAATATTGCAATTCATTGTTACGAATTTATTTGCTACTTTATTTTTTCTATTTCTATGATATTCAACCGGCAAGTCTGAGGTATTTGTTCAATTGCCAATGCATATTTGTAGATGTTTAAGCTCCTTATCGATGGCCTTGTGTTTGGCACCGAGATTCCAAAATAACAAACCTAGATACCTAGTACATCTCATAATTGTCTAGGTTGTGTTTTTTTTCTTTTCTTTTTTCTTTGCTTCAGTGCATTGCAATATCTTTAGCTTTGTAATTACTTTCTAATCTCTCTACTGATTGTTGATGGGCTTCTATCTGATGTTCTTGCTATCTGTCTTATACTAAAACCAATGTCTAAAGACTTTCTTATAATTAGACGATCATTTATATTTATGGCAAGATGATTGTAGTTCATATATTATCCCTCCATGTTTAGAAATTTATATACAATTTAATTCTAACTCTATGAATGATATATGGACTATCTAACAGTTTATATTTTGCACTATCCTGCTATTTATTCCATCTATTCCTTTGTCTTATCTGTATTAATAACTGTTTTAGCGGTTTTATCTTTTACAAGATATATCTTGATTTTAGCGCACAACAATCATACAGATTTTTTGTTGCAAGACGTATACAGCAGATAATCTCGCTCTTCGTTAAGCTGGAGATTATCTTTGTAGATGGTAGTCATATCTGTGCATTTTTGGGATGCTTGTTTAGTTTTATGGATGTTGTAGTTAGATGTGGAAGGTGTCCATGTTTTTTTGCAATATGTGTTTTTGAATTGCATTCGTGGTATAATGAACTATATTGTGCATTTGGTTTATATCAATGGCAGTTCCAAAGAAAAAAACATCAAAATCAAGAAGAAACATGAGAAGAGCTCATGATGCTCTCAGTCCAGCGAATTTCTCTCTGTGTTCAAATTGCAAGAAACCAGTTCTGTCACATCATATATGCAAGTTTTGCAGATTCTATAATGGTCGCAATACAGCTGTTTAATGTTATGAGATAAACATTTTGAGTATATGTTATTGTAGTCAGGTTGTCTAGAGTTGGTATATCGGTAATGCATAGAATATCTATAGATGTAATGGGGGGAGATAACTCCCCCGATTCTGTTATTCAGGGGCTTGGAGTTTTTTTATCTAAAAATAAAGACAAAGATTTCCATGACTTATGCTGCTTGAACCAATGCGATAACCATAGTTCATGCTCTAATAGCTTACGCAATTCTTTATGTTGGTCAGAGCTGGTTGGCTTTGATTTGTTCGGTAATGAAGACGATATATCGCGTCTTTTGGAGAAATATCGTATAGATCTGAATAAATATAATATTTCGATACACAATACCGGAGATAACGTTATAAAACAGGATGTTAAGGTTGCTTCTGCTATAAGGAACGCCAAGGGTACGAGTATGTATGAGGCCGTGAATCACGTTAAGATAGGCGGATCTGATGCTGTTGTTTCATGCGGCAATACAGGCGTGTATATGGCTTTATCAAAGATTTTACTAAAAGCTATGGATGGAATAGACAGGCCTGCGCTTTTAACTAAGATACCAAAACAAGGCGGTCATGTATTGATGCTGGATGTTGGCGCAAATTCAGAATGTAATGCAACTAATTTTATACAATTTGCAATAATAGGATCAGCATCTTATTCTTCAATTTATGGCGAAAAAAGACCGAGGGTTGCTATACTGAATATAGGCTCAGAGGTTGGGAAGGGGACAAAGCAATTGAATGATGCGTATAGTTTTTTGTCATGCTATAGTTGTATTAATTTTTGTGGGTTTATAGAGGCGTGCGATTTGTTCAATGGCGATGTGGATGTAGTTGTTACTGATGGATTTTCAGGTAATGTTGCAATCAAATCTATGGAAGGCGCAACAAAATTCATGTATTTGACGATAAAAAGAAATTTATTATCAGGATTAATGTCTCGTATTGGGTCTTTATTTTCTTTGTCTGCATTTAAAAAAGTTTCAAAAATTATGGATCCGCGTCTTTATAACGGAGCATTTCTTGCCGGGCTATCAGGCATATCTGTCAAGAGCCATGGTAATTCAGATGCAGTTGCATTTGCTAATGCAATAGAAACAACGTATAAACTAGTGAAGACCGGTTTTGTCAGTAGACTGAGTGATGAAATATCCAGTCTATCAAAGGTTGATCAATATAGTGATTTCGTGGATGCATAAACATGTCTAATACAATCTATATGACGAATATGGCTTCTTATTTGCCTGAGAACGTGATTTATAATGACAATCTTGCAAAAATAGTAGATACATCGGACGAATGGATTTCAAGTCGTACAGGAATAAAGCAGAGGCATATATGCGGAGAAGATCAGGATTCAAGCGATTTGGCCGTCATGGCAGCGAAGAAGCTTGTAGATTGCGGCATGGATCCAGAAAATATAGATGCAATTGTTGTGGCTACGACTACGTCAAATCGTATGCCTTCCGCAGCATGCAGAGTTCAGTACGAAATTGGAGCCAAGAATGCCTTTGCTTTTGATATATCTGCTGCATGTTCGGGTTTTATTTACGGTACATATGTTGCAAAGAGCTTCATGTCTTCCTCGGGGTCTGTTAAGAACGTTTTGTTAATTTCATCTGAAGCGATGAGCCAGTTCGTTGACTGGTCCGACAGATCTACATGTGTTTTGTTTGGGGATGGTTCTTCAGCTGTTTTGTTCCAGAAGAGCAATGTATGCGGAGACAACCAAGGTTGTACAAGGCTCGAGGTCATTGATACAATGATAAAATCGATGTCAGATAAGAATATGTACGAAGCAATATTGATAGATTGTAAGAAACGTAATAATCATGTTCTAAGCAGTGATGGATTCGGACTTGAGAAACAAGGAGACGATATTGAAATCGTTTTGGCCGACGGAGATGTATGTACGATTTCGTCCAATAATACTTTTGGTTCTCGCAATGTCTTATCTAATGAATTTATAGTAATGAATGGTAACTATGTATTTAAAAATGCAGTCGATACCATGTCAAAAGCAATAAACGATATATTGTCTGCGAACGGACTTACGATCAATGATGTAGATTGGATAGTGCCGCACCAAGCAAATAAAAGAATCATAGACGCCATGTGTAAATTCTTTGATTTTAATATAAATAAATTCGTGTGTACAGTCGATATACACGCTAATACATCTGCGGCATCTATACCGCTTGCCATTGGCCATGCTATTGACAACAAATTCTTTAAGAAAGGTGAAGTCGTAGTGACTGTTGCTTTCGGAGCTGGCTTTACTTATGGCGCGTCGATAATGAAGGTTGTGTAATTTTTTGTGTGAATTTAGGTGAATTATGTATAACCAAGATAATGTTTTTTATAAAATCATAAATAATCAAATTCCATCTGATCCAGTGATGGAGTCTAAGTATTTTATAGCTATTAATGATATATCTCCAAAAGCTCCAACTCATGTTTTAATAATACCTAAGAATAGCTATATAGACTACTATGACTTTATAACAAACGCAAAAGACGAAGAGATTGTTGATGTAAATAAAGGTATAGCTAAGTTAATAGAGGTTATGGGCCTTGTGGAAAACGGCTATAGAATCGTTACAAACTCAAAGCTCTTTGGACAACAAGAGATTATGCATGTGCATTTCCACTTGATGGGTTAGGGCGGTCGATATGCCGCTAAACATGCCGCAAGTTGACGACAACAATATTTGGCATCCGTTTTCTATTCAGTCTGAAAAGCATAGAAATACATATGTATCCAGAGGCGATGGAGCTGTTTTATTTGATGAGAATGGCAAGGAATACATAGATCTGGTATCAAGCTGGTGGTGCAACCTACACGGACATGCAAATTCAGAGATAGCTGAAGCCATCTCTTGTCAGGCAAAAAAGTTGGAGCATGTTATTTTTTCTGGGTATACGCATGGTCAGGCTGTTGATTTGACTCAGAATATCTTGAATCACATGCCAGATGCGTTGAATAAAATATTTTTCTCAGATAATGGATCAACGTCTATTGAGATTGCCATGAAAATCGCATATCAATATTATGTTAATACAGGAGACACTAAGCGAAATACGTTTGTTGCATTTGAAGGCGGGTATCACGGCGATACTTTTGGCGCTATGGCAATAGGTGCATCGAACGGTTATCATGATGTTTTTGCTGGATTACTTGGTTCTTGTAAGTTTTTTAAATACCCATGTATAACTGATGGTTGTGATATTGAATCAATTGAATCAGATGTTTTGGGCCAGATAGACGATTATTTTTCATCTTATGGTAATACTGTAATTGCCGCTTTCATTGAGCCACTTGTTCAGGGTGCATCTGGTATGCAGGTATCCAGACCTCAGTTTTTGAACGCTTTTGTAAAATTGTGTCATCAACATAATATTATTGTTGTATTCGATGAGATAATGACTGGTTTCTTTCGCACAGGGAAAATGTTTGCTATGGATTATATTGACGACAAACCTGATATGGTGTGTTTGTCGAAGGGGTTGACTGGCGGATTTCTGCCGTTGGGACTAACCGTTGTTGCGTCGAAAATATATAAAGCATTCCGTAGCCATGATATTGCAAAAGCATTTATGCACGGTCATACATATACAGGAAACCCAATTTCTTGCTCAGCTGCAAATGCATCGTACAAAATACTGATGAGAGATGCAACACAAAGACGCATTGCCAAGATAGAAGAGTTTATACGAGATAATTTTTATAAACTCAATACTATTGAATGCGTTAGAAATGTGCGTACTATGGGATGTATTGGTGCATTTGATTTATCCTGTAATAATGATATACTAATGTCCGTTGTAAATTCTCTCAAGAATGAAGGTATACTAATGAGGCCCCTCATGCAGAGAACTCTTTACTGGATACCACCGTATTGCATTACAGACGATCAGATGATTAGATGCTTTGATACTATGTTTGATGTTGTGTCTGAAGTAACGAAAAAATAGTTTCTATGGTTGTAAATATATTTCAACATAGCATGTGTTACAATTATAATTAATTGCATGTAAGAGGCTATGATGAGATTGTTTCAGCATACACGTGGTAATGCGATCCATAATTCTTGTTTGTCAATATTTATAGGGCTTGTAGTTGGCAGTATGTCGTTTAGCAATGCGTTTTGTGTTGCAAGTGATAAAGAAAGTAACAAAAAAACGGAGTCAAAAAAAACTGCAACGAAAGATGATGTTGCTGGGCAAGCAAAGAAAGAAAAAGTAGAAGCATCAAAAGCAGATCAATCAAAGAATGAAACAAAGACAGAAACATCAAAACCAGATCAACCAAAAAAAGAACAAAATAACAAAATTAAAGCTCTTGGCACAATAACTTCAGTAAAATATAAGAACGGAAAGAAGATTACATGCGGTGAAATGTGTAATCAATTTCTTGATCAATTTGAGAAGATGTCTGGCTCTACAACAACAGATGCCAATAAACAAGAAATACAAAAAATATTCTCAGACCAGACTATTTCAAGCAATATGATGATTGCGTCAATAGTACTGGATTCTTTGCATAATGCTATGATTAGCGATACAGAGTATATGAACTCTGAGGATACTAAAAATATATTGGACAACATTGCGATTAACCAAAAGAAAAATATTTTGTTGAGCGCATTCATTATGGAAAAAGTTGGTCCATCAGATATAAAAGTTAACTCTTCGGGCACATACAAGGTTTTTGATAGCAAGGAATGTAAGTATTCTGATGCGTTGTCAAGGCTGAAGGATGAATATGTTCAGCATTGTAAGTCTCAGAATAATACAAGAAAAAAATTATCATATATTATTTTTGCAATCGATAAAAATAACAATAAAGATAGCGATAGGTTTAAAAAATTCTGTGAGCCTTTTGTTGAAAGCAATAAAAAGAAAGGCTTTTTGTATAGTATTACTGGTATTTTTAAGGGCAATAATAAGGATAAAGTAAGGACCAAAACCATTGATGATGTTAAGGAGTATGCAAAACAGTATAAACAGCAGAATCCAGGTCTTTTAATTGAAGATAGCTTGTACCTAGACGAGGCTTCGAATAAAGCAGCGATTTTGTATAATACGATTCTTGACGTATTTAACAATAAACTTAATAAGAGCTGCGGTGTTGCTATTGCCGAAATTTCTTTAGATGGTCAGAAGGCAGATGCAAGTAAAATGATGTTATGTGTTTGTATATCTGATGTTTTAGATGAAAAAATGGAAGAATTTGATAAATTAGATAATAATAATCTTTCAAAATTTAGATCTATTGTTGTATCGAATCTTGCTAAGGAGTTTGATAAGCAATATGTATTTAGCATAATTAATGACGATAAAAAGAAGGTTAGCATTGATTCCTTTGGAGGTTCTAATACTTTATTTGCGTCTAAGGATTCTTTATCCAAGTATTCAGACGAGATATCAATAAATATTTCAGATGTTAAAAAACTGGCTTTAGATGGTAATACAAAGTCTTTAAGTGAAGCTGATGCATTTAAAAAGTTGTCAGGTAATGTTGTAGTAGAGTACTCCGTGTTGGGCAAAACAATACAAAAGACCCTCAAAGATGTATTGACTGATGCACACCTGTATAAGGATGATGCTATGTTGAAAGTTATATTTAGTGACGAGAAAAAATTCTTTAGTACTCTCATTATATGCGCGTACAAGTCCGTTGAAAATGATGTAACAAAGAAATTATTTGAGGCGTCAAAGGATTATAATAACGCTAAAAACAATGAAAACATTAAGTCTTTCGCTCAAAATAGCCTTGTATCTTACTATATTGGCAAACTTGAGAATAAATTGCGATCTACTGTCATGAAGAATGCAAGCGATGAATTTGGCCCGCTTGACAAAAAAGAAAATTTGGATAAAAAAGTTTTGACTGGTATAGGATTGAGAGCTGTAGTGATAGATAATTCTGAGAGAAAAAATATTACTCCTGTTGAATATGTCAACGAGAAAGACAAAAATATCAGTGAGAGCTTGTCCAATGATAAGAGTTTATCTGTTGTAAATGTAGACAGCAGGAATGTTACTGTGTATAAAGGCTCAAGCGGGATTTCTGGGTTTGAGGTAGCCAATGCATCTAAGAAAGATATAGGAGAAAAACTGTGGTTAGAATTGATTGGAAGTGGTAATCCGCCTAAAATATATGGTAAAACAGTTGACTTGAACGGAGAGATATGCAGTCTTGTTTTGTCTAATGAGAGCGAGTTCGCTGGATCAAGGTTGGCTTTCTATATTGAAAAATATGTAGAACAGACAATTGGCGAAGTAATAGTGGGTAGATTCGAAGAATTAAGATCAGAAATGATCACAGATTTGATATATAAGTTTGTTGCAGATGTGAATGATATTGCGATAGAAAATATAGATAAGAAAATTATAATGCATCACATTGGAATTAAAAAGATGCAGAAGTAGTTCGATTTGTGTTAAAATTTTGGTGTGTAACCTGTTTGTTTTTAATGTGGAGATTGTTCATGAATATGAATCTTAAAAAGCTGTTGGCATTTGGTTTGATTGCTCTTACATTGACTGGATGTGGAGGAAACAAGAAGGAATCAGTAGGTGGTCAGGATGTAGAGATTGCTGAAGTAGCAGGTAGCGCCGCATACTTCAGGACAAATGTTAACTGCGTCATATACTTTGAATATGACAGTGATGCCGTGACGCCTGAGGCTAAAATTAGACTTGATGAGCAAATTGAGTTTATGAAAAAATACCCAGAAACAAAGTATACAATCGAAGGAAATTGTGACGTCAGAGGAACTGTTGAGTACAACTTAGCTCTCGGAGAGCGCAGAGCAAATGCTGTTTGTAAGTATATTGTTGACCAGGGTATTTCTAGCGATAGGATATTGGTTAAGTCAAATGGTAAGTCTTGTGCATCAGATGGCGGATCAGAGGAGATGTATGCGAAAGATCGTAATGCAACAACGATTTGCACAGTTGACAGCCCAGAGACAAATTAATTCTTGTATAGCAAAGTTAGCTCACATGCGTGCGCTAACTTTTCGTCTTTATGTGCCAATGTTTTGAATTATTCGGCATACCGTATATATCTTGAAAGTTGAATCTAAATTATTGAGACTGTCCATCATCAAAGCTACAAGCCTAACCATAAACATAACTACCCAATCACAGCTCCAGCTGCGGCATCA
>CANBDL010000033.1 GCA_947367345.1 uncultured Alphaproteobacteria bacterium
ATTGTTATTGATCCATATAACTAATATGGTTATATTGTATCAGATGTTAGGGCTTTTGGGGTTGACAGTCTCAAATTTTGCAAACGACCTTTTTGTGTTGTGCTGGAATTGATTTGTGCTTTATTGTTCACTTGATTGTTGAGTTCGTTTGTTAAGTGTGTGGTAAACTTACCACATTGTAAATGAAATGATATTCTAAGTAACGCTCCATCATGATTTTGAATTGTTTGAATTATATCTTCAAGTTCTTTTGTATCAAAATCTTTCTCGTAAGTCTTAGTAATTTCACTTATAGCATTGCAGCAACTCTCGTCAAAAGCCTTTTGTTGATCTGGCGTGAGTGGGACTGGAAACCAGCACAATTGGTTTGATGTGTCAGAATTATGAGCACGAATTGCTTGATTAAATGCTTTTGTAATATCTTTTGAGCCCAAACCTTTTGATTTAGATTCAAGTATGAACCTTATGTAGTCCCTTGTATTGTCTTGAAGTTGAGAACATAGTGAGTCTGCATGCCAATAAGATTTTTGCTCGTTGTTGCAGCCATTGTTGGTGCTTTGTGTTATATTGCCAACAAATCTGTTGTAAGTATTGCTATTTTTCCCAGCTTGCACATCATAGTTTAAACATCCAAAAACGCCGCACA
The DNA here is from genome assembly GCA_947367345.1 of uncultured Alphaproteobacteria bacterium. Classification (GTDB taxonomy): domain Bacteria; phylum Pseudomonadota; class Alphaproteobacteria; order RUG11792; family RUG11792; genus CANBDL01. The sequence continues at coordinate 647 of CANBDL010000033.1, forward strand.
ATAAATATATATAATGCTTCATCTTTGTTTTGTTTTTAAAATTTTGTTTTCTTATGGTATTCATTTTTGTATACCTTAAAAATTATGTAACTCACATTGATAATTATATATGTTCTTATGATATTTTGTCAATATATATTTTCAAAAAATAAAAATAGTTTACATTATTAATATATATTTGGCCAAGGTACGCAACAAACAGAAAACTTGTGTATGTGTTTAGTTTTTACAGATTATTTCTTCATATCTATATATTATTATTCGACAAGCACAATAATATAGTCTTGGAAATAGTTGGCTCAGTTCACGCTTTACAGCAAGTCATATGGATTTACACCAATAAATTGTATTTTTCTTCCAAAGAAGAGATAATATTTATGACTGGAGATTAAATTAAGGTAGATAAAGCAGTGGTGGTTTATTTCTCGAAACGCATATATATGTCATTGTGTCTTTTGGCGTGTTTTTGTGAAGTTTCAGGTATATATGCGGTGGAGCGCAAGAATATATCATCACAACAAAGTACAAAGCAAGCAAATCTCAAAAATAACTCTAGTAGTTGCGTCAAGAAACCCGCCAAGACAAAGATAGATTATAGTTTGGAAATAAACAAGTTTTTCAAGAGTATTTCTCTGTGTAAGGCATTTTGTTATTTTTTTGAAAACAATGGAAGGCATAGTATTTGTAATTTTCTTTTAACAAGAATAAGTGAAAAAGATGTTAGGTTGAAAATCGTTGATACCAGGAAGATATTTTCCATGGAGTTGTCCGACGGTTATATATTGTATAAGTATATCGATAAAAAAGACAAGGAACATACACTAAAGACAAAGATTTTGGCTAATATTTGGGAAAGAGTTCTGAATGGTAATTTTAAATACAAAAATATTAAAATCCTGGATAGAAAAAAATATCGTACAATGCTTGACAAGGCAAAGGTCTACGGAGAGATCTGGTCCGCCACTGTGAATTACGGGGTTTATGAAATACTCGTAATGTTTTCTTTGAGGGGGGATGGGGCCATGAAGGATGTAGTCGGTTGGGTTGTATATAATAATTGTGAGCTACAGGTTTGTTGTATTCTTAAAAACAGCAGAATTACTTATGTTAAGAGTCCGCGTGTTGTTGCTCACAAGAAGTAGGTGTATGTATGCTTGTTTTTGGGATAGATCCTGGCCTCGTGAAGACTGGCTGGGGCATGGTTGAAACTTGTGTTAACGGGGAATTGAAGTACGTAAATAGCGGGTTAATAAAAGTAAACCCCAAAGAACAGCTTGAGAAGAGAATTAGATATATACACGAAAGCATTTTGCATCTGATAACTTTGTATGGGCCTGGCGAGATTGCGATGGAAGAGGTTTTTGTGAATATGAACGCGAAGACTAGCGAAAAACTCATTATGGCTCGGAGCGCGATATTTACGGCTGTTGCTTCTCGCGGTTATACTGTTCATGGCTATAAACCAAACAAGGTGAAGAAATCTATCACAGGAAATGGTTTCGCTAACAAGGAAACTGTAAAGAGGATGGTGAATGCGATACTGAGACAGGACATATCAGCAGAAACCCTGGATGTATTGGACGCCTTGGCTGTGGCGATTTGTCACTGCAACCATCGTATGGCTTAGTTTTAGGTAGTGTTGTTGTTTTGGTTGCCGCCCGACAGTTGTGGTTTAGATTCCGGTTGTTGTGTTTTGTTTTTGTTTCTAGTCTGGTAATGCGTATGTATTATATTGTCTGCAAATATAATAATTATAAAAAAATAAATTTTTTTATGTTATCAACTTTAATTGTGTTTTCAAAAATATATCTAAATTCATGATTATAGTTCATTATTCTATACATCTGAATATTGTTGTACATGATTAAATTCTAATGTACTCATATGCAACGATGATACCTGCGGAGATTCAATGGAATTTATCTTTTGTAGCATCTCTCGTGTTTCTCGTTGTGCTTGATTGTAGAAATTCTTTAAGAACTCGTAATCACTAAATTTTTGCATTTGATCATTATATTGTTGTTTTATATGATCAATGTCCTTAGTTGTTTGTTCTAACTTCTTATTTAGTTCTGATTTTTCTTGTTCTAACTGTTTTATTTTTTTTGCTCTGTTCCGTGTTATCACTTTGTATTTGTTGTATCTCTTGATCTTTTTCTAATACTAATTTTTGTATTTGCAGATATTTATCTTCCGTGATCTGTTGTATTTGTAAATCTTTCTCTGATATTAATGTTTGTATCTCTTTATCTTTGTCTCGTGTTTGCTGTATACATGTTGTGTTATTTTTTTGTTAATTCTTTTATTTGCTGTTTTAGATCTGATATTTCTTGACTTTTTGTAGTGATTAAATTATTTTTTTCTTCCTGTTGTTGATGTATCTGATGATTCAGTTGTCCATCATGTATTTGGCTTTTACTGTGTTGCAAGTCTATTTTTGTCTCTGCGCTTTGTGTCGTGAATTGAATAGATTGATTAGCAATTTCATTGTGATAATTAACAATACCATTTAAGCGAACGTTTTCTTGTTGTAATTCTTTAATTTTCTCCTTTAATACTTCTATTTCAGTACTCTGCGTTACACTTTCACTCTCTGGTTGTTGTGTTTGGTTATGTATCTGGTCTATTTCTACATTTTGCTTCCTCTGAATATTTAGTACATGTTGAGAATCTTGACCATTAATGGTAATGTTAAAAGTGATATTCATGCACGTTATATTACATGTATATATAGAACTTATCAATAAAATAAACTTTTTCATGTTTTTACCTATTAGAAATTATTTATGTTTATCTAATTATATACTTGTGTATTATTAGCTATTGGTTGGTTACAGTATTATTGATTTTGTTCAATCAGTCATTAATCAGTTGGAACATATGTATTCTCGATATTAACATGTATCGATATATAAAAACTTAACTCACTACAGGATTTGCTTCTGCTTGATTTGTGGAAGGGGGCATTATATCTGGTGATTTGTTGGAAGAATTAACAATTATCTTTGGTTTTGCGTCTATTGTATTTAGATGTTCTGCTACATTTGCATAATCTATCTCTATCTGTGTTTGTGAATTTTTTTCTATTTTGAATATTTTTGCCGATTCTGAGTTATTATTTGTGTTATTGTTCTCTCTGGTTTTGTGTATTGTATTTATTGTGACTCTGCCAACATTCGAATTCTGCTTTGGGTCTTGATTATTATTGTCTTGTGGTTTGTTGTCTTTATCTTGTTGGTTATCTGTGTTTTCATCTTGTTGGTTGTCTGTGTTGTTGTTTTGTTGGTTTAGTTGGTTTTGTAGGGCTTGGATTTGTTGTTCTTTTTGATTAAGTTTGTTTTGTAACAATTGTATGTTTGCCTGTTGTTTTACTGTTAGTGGCAATAGATATTCTTGATATGCTTTGAGCATAATAATATCCTTGGTCTTGCCAAAGTATTTAGCTATTTCCATGTCCAATAGTTTTAATTGATCATCTTCTCCTGTTTGTTGACAGTTACATTGTATTAGATGTTGCAATTTCAAGTATTGAACATAAGCTTTTATATTTAGTGTGTCTTTTTGTCGTGCGTCATCCTGTTGTTTTGATTGTTGTATTTTTTCCGACAATTTTTCTGCTGTTACTTTTATTTTGTCGTGTGTATTGTATTTTTGTTTAATTTGTTGCAAAGCTGTTTCTAAATTATTATCCATGCACACTGTATTATCTACAAATATAATGCTTATTAATAAAATAAACTTTTTCATGTTTTCACCTGTTACTGTTGTATAGCACTATTTCAATATATTACTCGTATTAAGTTGTTCTTGTTGCGAGTCTATTCTTGTCGTTGTGCTTTGTGTTAGTTGGATCTGTAGATCAGCGATATTTTCGCGTCTATCATTGATTTCCTTAAATTCTTGGTTCTCTTTTTGTAGTGCTTCTATCTGTTTTTGTAGTTCTTCTATTTGTTTTTGTAGCTGCTGCTCTTTATTATTTGCTTGCTCTTGAATCATTTTTAATTGCTGTTGTAATTCTGATATTGTTGTAGTGAATTGAGATGCTTGTGTTTGTATTTTGTCTTTATTTTCTCTCTGTAGGCCATCAATTATTGTTTTTAATTGACAGTTATATTGATTTAACTTATGACACCATGTTTTGTATATTTTGTTATGCTCTTCCAAGGATGACTTTATTGCATCATTATAGCAACGTGACTTTCTAAATTGATTAACTTGATTTTGTAAATTATTGTTTGCCGTATTTAACTGTTGTATTTGCTGTTCTTGGTCTTTGGTTTGCCTAAGCAATCGATCTTTGTCTTGTTTTGTATTGTATAACGTGATATTTGTGTGCTGATTTGTTTCTTTTAGCTGACAAATGCTGGTTAATAATTCATCATTTCTTTGAATTAACAGACGTAATTCATCGTATTGTTTATTATGTTTTACTAGGTATGCATTTATCACATTTTTTAATTCACTGTTTTGTTGAAGCAGTTCTGATTTCGTCTCCGTAAGTTGCTTTATTGTATCTTGATAATACATTCCGTACCCCGTAAGTTTCTTGATTATTTCTAGGTAATATGTTTCGCGTTCTTCCAGTCGCTGTATTTTTTGTTCGTTATCTTGGTTTACGATATTTTGTAATCTTATTCCGTAGCCTTGATCTTCCATCTTCTTGTGTTTGAGTTTTAAATTTTCCATACATTCTTGGAGTCGTTGTATTTGTTGCTCCAATTGTTTTGTGTTATCAACTTGTACTGATTGTTCCTGTTTTTGTGCTTCTGGTTTTTTTATTGTTTTTAATGTGCAGTAGGCTTGTCCATATTGTTTTGTATGACTTTGTTGGGATTCTGCTTGTTTGTCTTGAAAATTAATAACATTGTATTCTTGGTTGCGTCCTTGTGAGCTTACCAGTAAGTCTTGCGTGTTTAGTAGTATTTGTGAAGTTTCATAAGATTGCGGTGATACTGGTGTAGAGTTTTGGGAACATAGTGCGTCAGTATTATTCAAAAATGACCGACATAAACGTTGCTCTTGGTTTTCTTGCTGAACTGCTTCTTGATTTGATTTTAGATATGATTCATGCTGTACATTCTGCGCAAGATTAAAATCGCGTTGGTGTTGATATTGTTCACCTCTCGGTATTTTTGTATTGTTTTTGCTCGTGTTGTGAGGCGTTGTGCCACCGTTCACATGCCTAGGTTCTTCTCCGTATTTAAAGAGTGAGAGATATTGCTTTATATCTTTTGGCTGGCTTGTTTTTTGGCTGGCAATCTGCTTTAAAAATAGATTTCTACGTACATCTGGATGCATAGCGCTGTCGACTAATAATCCGCCTACAAAAACTGTTCTGTTGATGTAGCTTGTGTTAGGGCCAAAGGTTGAGCAGTTCTGCATACACATTACATTATTTACAAGCATAATACTAGTAAATAAAAGAAATTGTTTCATATTTTTACCTATTAAAATTGCTAATGTTGTAATTCCCTAAAAGAAGAACACCAACAAAATTGGATCTGCCACTAAAGCAATATCAACCACGCATTAACGGATGTCTAACACCAACTTATATTGCCATATTATTTGAGGAGTATTGTTAATATGTAGATGATTTTGTTTCTCTTGTTTTTGTTTTACTGTTATTCTTTTCCGCTATAAAAAATACCGAGCCTAAAACTAAATTCACAAAGTGTTTAGTTGCGCTACGTATACAACGCAAGGCACGAATTTATTCTAGCAAAACATTACAATGTATGTCAAGTATATTGTGAAATTATTTTTTGTTACTACTGTAATTTGTGAAGATTTTGTAAAACTATGGGCATATATTGTATTCATTGTTGCTTATTTTTTGCATGTATTACATAAGCAGTTAGAAGTATTTTGGCATATACCATTCATACTTCTGTTGTTATTGTTCAGGTTCAGATATTGTTTCTCTGCCTTAATTGTTTTTTCTTTCGTATTCGCACTTGTTGTAGCAGCGCAAACATACCGGTTCATACTGTTTTTTCTCTGAGTTAACTTGTCCTTTTGTTTTACTACTTGTGAGTTTGGCACTTATTATTGCTGAATTATCGCAATGCAGGCATTTTACATCTCTTATTACTGCGTTTTTACTTTTTGAGAATACTTCTTTGATTTTTACCACCCGATCAAGATGGTCTTTGTGCGCAAATACATTTTTTATATGTTGTATTTCTTCTTTTGTTAGTATGTTTTCTAGGAAATATATGCCGGATATGTCGCCAAAATCAAATGGGCTGTTGAGGTAGTCCATCATAAGTCCAAAGAATGTAATTCGCACTTTCTGTATGTTGTTTGTTGTCTTTAATATGCAATCAAGCTGGTTTTTTGTTATAAATTGTGACTCGTCTATTATGAATCTTATATTTTGTTTTTTGCTGTTTTTGATTGCGTTTGTTATTGTGTTTTCTAGTTGTTCGATTGTGATATTGTTGATGTTTATTGCATCTACTTTGTATCCGCTTCGGGCCTGGATTTTTGTTTCGTATTCTTGTGAGCCATGGGGCTTTATTAGGGATGCCGTCATGATGTAGGTTTCTTCGTTTCTTGACTCAGAGCTATTTACTATCCCGGATATCACTCTTGTTTTTCCTGAACCAACAAGCCCGGTTACAAAAGATAATTTACTTGTTAATATGTGCCGTATCTCTTCTATATTTGACTGAGTTATGGTGTTGGTTTGCGTTTTACTTTGTTTATCTTGGTTTGTATTGCATCCACATATGAAGCATGCTGTTGCAACTAAAGAAAATATATGTTTGAAAGACACTTTAGATCTCGTTAATATGGTCCCTGGAATATGATTGTAGCATTTTAATTTGTATGTCGCAAGGTGTGTGTTGTGGATATGTTGTAGTATCAATGGGTTAGACAAGAATTTCGTATAAAAGGATGTGGTATATGATGTACATTATTTCTCCAAAATTTTTGTGTTGCATATGGTATAATAATGCATCCAAGACGATGATTTGGTGATTTTTAGAGAGTGATATTTGTAATTTTACGTTACATTAAAACATTTATGGTAATGATGCTTATTGCGAGTACGCAACTGTCTTGTGCGAAAAATAGTGATAATTGCCAATTAGCTTTGAAGAGGTTAAAGGAGTTTGTTGATGGGTTGTGGAAGGCGATTGAGAAAGATAGACAAAAGAATATAGACAGACTGAGCAATACATTGAGATTAAGACAGCCGCCTCAGATCCTGCAAAATTGTAGAAATAATGGTTGCATTACTTTTGTTAATATTACGAGAGATGAGAATGTACTAGATGAATCCGAGTTACCAAAAAATATGTGCAATATTATGGATGATATTCGTAATGTTGTTAAAAATATAATGAATAAGATAAGTGAATTAAGTCCAGAATACAGCAATGGATTGATATTTATAGTATTTGAGGAAATGTTTTGGAAAAAATGTGACGCATTATCTCATGAGGCAAAAAAAATCTTAGACGATATCATCAAGACAATTTCTAAAAGTTATAAAAATGTATTTTTTGTAATGAACGGTGTATTTATATCAGACAAAAAGGCAAGCCAAGAGGATATTAAGATTTTTTATGAGTTGTTGCGCAATACAGATTGTACAATCAATTTAAGAGAAAATTCATATGTGTGCAATGTGCCTATGGTATTGAGTAATGGTTTTAATAATGATGTTATGTATGAAAACGTGGAATCTCTGAGAAAAGGGATAAATGAATTATTAGAAACAAAAATGTTTTATGATATTGAAAAAGGCTTAATAGATTTGATGAATGGTTTAGATGCATATGATTTTAGTGATTGTATAGCTCATTTTTTACATCTTAAAACGCTAAAAGAGCTAAGAAATAAATTCTTCAGCATTGGTGATAATATAAAAAATATCGAGACTGTCCATCATCAAAGCTACAAGCCTAACCATAAACATAACTACCCAATCACAGCTCCAGCTGC
>CANBDL010000034.1 GCA_947367345.1 uncultured Alphaproteobacteria bacterium
ATGTTTTTTCTGTTGGTGTTGTTTAGGGTATTTGGGTGTTGGGGTTGGGTGTTGCACTTAGTTGAGGAGGGTGCCTAATAAGAATGAGTATAGTGATTTTAAGAATTGGTATTTTGAAGATGAAGTCAAAAACTTAATTGGCATACCAGATGATGACAATATGATTGTGTACAATGATACAGACAAAAAATGGAATAGTGTTCATGCTCCTAATAGCGATAAAGAATTTCGTTTATCCTGTTGGAAACCAAACCATTTTAATCTAGGTGTAAGCCCAAATGATTGTTGTAACAATAAATACGTGAAGGCCCATATGCTGTTACATTATTTTGTGGGTGAAAAAGGTTGTTAACATATCAACATATTTCTACAATCTACTATCGTTAATACTTAAGTATTACCATCATCTCTCAACTTCTTCAAAATATTGATATCGATCTTAAATAACTCTGAGATTCTTTCTATAGACAGTTCGCCGGTTTTGAGTAGTGTCTTTGCTGATTCTAGGTTGGCAGCTGCAATACCCTCAACTCTTCCTTCAGCTCTTATCTCAGCTCTTCCTTCCTCTCTTCCAGCATCTCTTTCGTCTTGTGCTATAGGTACATTTTCAAGCCTGTCTTTTTCTCTTAGCCCCAAGTCTCTTATTTCTTCATCTGTAAACGATGATGCCTTGATTATGTTGTATGCAGCAGTGAATATATCACTGTTATCTGCTATTGTGTGATACAAAGGTTCAGATGTTCTTGGGCCTTTCTGCATAAACCTTAACCACTTATCTTGATCGCTAGCTATATCTTCATCTGGCTTGTTGTTTTGTGTTGCCCATACAGACGAACACAAGCCAACAATAAACCCACAACACAACATTATTGGTGTTATAGGGAGATTATTGTTTGAGATTTTTGGCATTTTGCGCTTGTATAAAAGGTTCGCTGTACACATGATATGTGTCCAGCTTTCTTTAATAATCTTGTGTTTTTTGTTATTCTATCGGTTGACATTATACGTTATTTGAAATTTGGTCCAATAGCTGCCAGCTATCTCTCGTACATATATCAAATAGGTTGTGTTGTATCTGGGTCACTAAATCGTCTATGCTTTCTTGTTTGTTCAATATCTTGGTTAAGTGATTATCGATGTTGCTATGTTCATTTATTATCATTTTTTCTACTTCATCTAGTTGTCTATCGGTTGATTCCCACAATCCTATTAGAGAGCCCGATACCAGTGATATCTTGTCAACTATTTGTTTTTTGACTTGGTCATTAATGCTTCCCTGTGTTTTGTAGGGCATTAGATAATCTGCTAACCCTTTATTAACTGAGCTAAATATAGAGTTATGCAACATTAATGACTTAACAATTGCATTTATTTTTACCAGTTCTAGCACATTTAAAAGTGTTTCTTTGTTAATCGTTTGTTGCTTTATTATCTCGGCGATGGTTTGTTTACAATCACAGCTTATTTGGTCCAATTTCTCTTCCGTCTTTTTACACACTATTTGCAGCTCATTAATAACAAAAAGTTTGTATCCTCCAACTGCGAGTTTGAATGTTGAGTAAGTCTTGTCTATTGATTTGATTATATTGTTTAATTCTATTAACTTATTGTTTTCTGCATTCGATGTCTGTTGCTTAGATATTTGCATCGCCTCACAACCCCCGCTTCCACCAATAAACTCCAAAGCTACAGCTACAAATAGCGGCTTGATAGCGCATATATAGTGGCACTAATTGCGTTGTTTCTCATAATCATACTCCTATAAAAGAAAAAACGTTGAGTCTTACTCATACACTCAACCGAATACAATTGTAACACAAACTAAAAATAAAATGCAACTTTGGCAGTATCTTGTTCAACAAAAAAAATGCTATGCGACAAATAAAAGATTACTCATCCCCCTCCTCCCTCACAACAGAAACAGAATTAATAACCTCGCTGTCGGAAGATGGTCTGAAGACAATTACTCCGGCTGAGATTCGGTGTGTAATACGGACATCAGAGACAGAGAAGCGCATGATGGTGCCTTCGTTGCTTACAATCATAATCTGGTCTTTTAGGTCTACAAGTAATGATGCAACTACATTACCATTCTTGCTATTGATTGATATATTTGTAAAGCCCTGGGTTGCTCTGTTTGTTGAGCGATATTCGTAGAAGGATGTCAGCTTGCCATATCCCTTCTCTGTCACGGTCAGTATGAACTTCTCGTTATTTATGAGATGCTGGGTGCGAGTGTCTAGTATTGTGCTTTGGCAATGATGCGTTATAATATATCAGTAATTCTCGCATATTCGGTTTTATTTACTGTTTTGCAACTCAAGCTATCCACCAAATAACTGCATCTAGAATAAGCCATACTTTGAGAATCGTGAAAATTGCTACATAATTGATATATTTGCGTATCATTTAAATTTGTATACTTGTCGTTATCTCCTATAATTAATAGAAAGCTATTTTGTCTATTAAGGTCCGTGTCATTAGCGTAGAGCGCTGCATACATATTTCCAAGGTATTCTTTTTTATTATTTTGAGAAAATTTCAATCCATTTTTCCATTCCAGTATAATATTTGAATAATAAATTCTATGTCTCATAAAAATTTGTTTACAGATTTTACATATCATTTTATCTTTATTATATGCATTCAATGTATCGTTATTAATCTCTATATCGCAAGATTTATTGATATCTTTAATAGCGCATAATACATTAGAATGTAAACCCAAATTATCTATTTCTCTGGTATATTCTAATTCATTCGCCAATATTGCTGTATCACCTTGTGTTATTTTGGCAGAATATTGATTAATGTTATTATACATATCACATATGTGCATTACATATATATACATTGCATGCTGTTTTTTTGTGTCTGAACAATTAAAAATATAACAAAAATTCTGTAATAATAATGTAATGTAAAATATTATTTTTGCGTTATTCATAACAATCTCCTTTATCTAAATTATAGAAAAACTTACACAATAAACATTATCATCATTGCATTTAAAGTAAAAACTTTCACTTGCGCAATTCTTAACAAATAAATTATCGAACAATCGAAAGAAATTCGCAAATCTTTTGTTTTGCTCATTTCTAGGATTCTTTTTAAATATTTTTTGTTTCCATAAATACAATTTAGACATAATTCTATGCCATATTGATTTATTGTTTATTTTAAGGTATGCATCTTTATAAGTATCTCTACACCAAACATTATTAAAATCATACATCTGGCATCTACTATGCGCACTATCAGCATGTATATTAAAACTATTTCTAGATAGGTAAGCGACTTGAGCAAGAGAGGCCACATAGTCTGATTGAATTATGTTTAATTTTTTTGTTGATATGTTTTTAGCATGTCTTATATTTTTTGATAAGTCGAAGCATATGTAATTATTTATGTTTTTTTTAATAAAATTAAATATTTCTCCATCTATAACTTTTATTTGTTCAGTGTTGCCAATTTTATACAATGGATACAATACACTTAGATTATTGCATAATTTTTTATCTTCATCAAAATAAGTTGACTTTAAATATTTTGTGTGTATCTTTCCATTATGTATTGAAAATGTAACATTTTGTGAAATATTAATATTAACTGCACTATTATTCTGTATTTGTTTTATAATCTCTTTTATTTGCTGTATTATATATTGATTATGATAAGCGTGTACAAAATGCTTTTCATGATAATTGCTTTCATCTGTACTTAATAGTTTTTCCTTTAAAGCATGTAAGAATCTTTTTATATTATTATTGCTAATTTTTTCAATATCAATTGCGAATAATCTATCTAATTGATTGATTTTACTTAATTCAAAAATCTCAGGGCTTTGTGTTTTGTAGAGACTTATAATATCTGTCTTTTTGTAGCATCTCATAATTATATTTGAAACCATTTTAACAGCTTCATCTATTGAAATCTCTTCCTCACTTTTAAAATAAAAATTGGGCATCAATATAGCGCTAGTACTCCGCTTAGATATTTCTTGTAACGTATCTATGTTTTGTTGTGCACAAACATTAGCGCCATCATTGTAATTCATTGCTTGTCCCTTATCTTGAAAGCAGTATTCGCTAAATACTATGATTTTTGGTATATCTCTTATACTATCAACACACTGTGTAATTTCTTGTATATTGTAATTTTGTATCCCCAATATATGTTGTAATATATCAAAAATACTGCAATTATTTATTGTGCTGGTTTGTATGTTTTGCATACTACCTTTGTATTTCTCTATTGTAATAGCTGCTATTTTTTCTTTATTCACTCCTAAAGTATTATTAATATCTTGTTTTATTTTGTTTATATTCGTATTTACATTTTCTTCACATTCACTGATATAGTCTTCTACATTCTTAAGCATCGGAAAACATTGCGCCACATTCGCAAAAAGAATACAACACAAAAACATACAACAAATACAGTATTTTAAGATGCAATATTGTCTATTAATGTAATTATTTTTCATATAATTCACCCTTCACCATCATCCTCCCTCACAACAGACACAGAATTAATAACCTCACTGTCTGATGATGGTCTGAAGACAATGACTCCTGCTGAGATGCGGTGTGTAATACGGACATCAGAGACAGAGAAGCGCATTATTGTACCTTCGTTGCTGACAATCATAATCTGATCTCTTAGGTCTACCAACAATGACGCAACTACATTACCGTTCTTGCTGTTAATTGATATATTCGTAAAGCCCTGGGTTGCTCTGTTTGTTGAGCGGTATTCATAGAAGGATGTGAGCTTTCCATATCCCTTCTCTGTCACAGTCAATATGAACTTCTCGTTGTTTATGAGGTGTTGTGTACGAGGGTCGAGTATTGTGCTCTGGCTACCCTGAAGATCAACAGCCGACTGCCTTAGTTGTTCTGCGTTCTTTATGTAATCCTCGCGCTCTTGGATTGACTCGATTGAGTAGTTAGGCATTATTTCTGCTGAGATTACGATATCCTCGTCCTTGAGCTTTATGCCTCTTACACCAGTTGACGAGCGACTGTTGAAGACCCTAACCTGGCTGATCGGGAACCTGTTGCACATGCCGTTCTTGGTGGCTATGAATATGTCTTGGTTCTCGGCCTTGTCAAGTATGAAGACCCCAACAAGCTGCTCGTTCTTATCTGTGTCTAGGCTTATTGCTCTCTTACCGTTGGCGTTGATGTTAATGAAGTCGCTGAATTTGTTACGTCTTACATGGCCCAATGACGTCAGGAACATCAATGTAGGCTGGTTGAGCTTTGGTCCTGATGCCTGGGTATCATCAGAGCCAGTGATAGCATCGTTATATGCATCTCCGTCATTATCAGGCACGCCAATATCATCAAGAGCATTCTCGTTATCCAATACAGTAGTTTCGTTAGCCAGAGATGTCTCTCCGTTGCTGATAGCTCTTTGTAACTCTCTAGGTACTACAAGTATAGTTGATATTGAGGCGTTTTCTTCGAATGGCAGTATGTTTATTATGGCTCGGCCATTGGATGTTGGGGAAGCCAGAGGCAGCTTGTGTGTCTTGATCTTGTACACCTTGCCGTTGGACAGGAAGAAGAGCAGCTGGTCGTGTGTGTTGGCTATGATTATGTCCTTAACAAGGTCGTCTCCCTTGGTATCCATGCCGTTGCGGCCCTTCCCACCTCTCTTCTGGGATTTGTATACAGATAGAGGCACTCTCTTGATATAGCCGTTGAGGGTGTATGTTACAACCATGTCTTCGGACTGTATGAGGTCCTCGTCGTCCATGTCTTCGTGGTGCGCCTGTACATCAGTCAGCCTTGGTGTACCGAAGTTATCACGAACCTCAATCAGCTCGTCCTTCATAATCTGTTTAACCCTCTCTTTGGATCCGAGTATGGATATGAGATCATGCATCTTCTCTATTATCTCTCTAAGATCGTTCTGAATCTTGTCTCTTTCTAGACCTGTAAGTCTGTGGAGTCTGAGCTCGAGTATGGCATTTATCTGGACCTCTGTAAGCTTGGTTAGGTCCGGGGCCTCGACTATACCCTCGACCAGCTTAATAAATGGGGCTATCTGCTCGTGGCTGAATCTGTGCTCTAGGAGCTTCTGCTTGGCGTCTTGCCTGTCCTCGGAGCTCTTTATTATTGCTATAACCTCGTCTATATCGCTTATTGCTATGGCGAATCCGAGGAGTATGTGGGCCTTGTCGCGACAGAGGTTGAGTATGTGCTTGCTGCGCCTCACGATCACTTCCTTGCGGAATTCTACGAACTGATGAATTATCTCGAGGAGCGAGAGCTTCTTTGGCGTGTTACCTACAAGGGCAAGCATGTTATAGCTGTAGCGGTTCTGGAGCTGGGTGTTCTTGAAGAGCTGGTTGAGTATTACCTCGGCATTGACATTGCGCTTGAGCTCTATGACGATACGCACACCATCTTTGTTGGACTCGTCTCTTATGTCGGACATGCCTTCGATCGTTTTGTCCTTGGATAGCTCAGCTATTTTTTCTACAAGTTTGGATTTGTTGACTTGATATGGGATCTCGGTGATTATTATGGCCGACTTGTCTCCGCTGAGAGATATTATCTCTGTCTTGGCTCTTACTGTTACAGACCCGCCGCCAGTTCTAAGAGCATTTCTCACGGCTCCGAGCCCCATCAGTATGCCTCCGGTCGGGAAGTCTGGGCCAAGTATGATGGATCTGTTTATGAGATCGTCTAGCGAGACGTCTGGGTTATCGATATATTCGAGGCACGAGTTGATTACTTCTGTGAGGTTGTGGGTCGGGATGTATGTCGCCATACCTACTGCGATACCTCCAGCTCCATTGACGAGTAGGTTCGGGAAGCGGGCCGGCAGTACAGTTGGCTCTTTGAGAGATCCGTCGTAGTTAGGTACGAAGTCGACTGTGCCGTTCTCTATGTCCCTAACCATCTCATGGGTTATAAGCTCCATACGAGCCTCTGTATAACGTGGTGCAGCAGCCGAATCTCCGTCCATGGATCCGAAGTTACCCTGACCATCCACAAGAGGCGCCCTGAGGCTGAAGTCCTGAGCCAAACGCACCATTGTTTCATATATGGCAGCATCACCGTGGGGATGGTATTTTCCCATAACCTCACCGACTACCCTAGCTGACTTGCGATATGGTTTGTTATGGTGATTGCCTGTCTCATGCATGGCATATATTATACGTCTGTGAACAGGCTTGAGCCCATCTCTAACATCCGGCAATGCACGAGATACTATAACGCTCATTGCATAATCTAGATAAGACTTCTTGAGCTCTTCTGTTAGTGGGATCGGCTGAATTGATGTGGAGCTCTTCTCGTCTCTGTGGTTTTGGTGTTCTTGGTTCTCTCTGTTGTCTGTAGTCATATCTAAACTATCAAGGGCGATAACTAATACTATTTTAACTTATTGTGCTGTGGGGGGTCAATTTTGGCTTGGTAGATTGTTGGTAGGCGCATTCTATACCTAACTACAACACGCATACAGATAATCTCTATGCTTAGTTAGTGGGCAGAGATTCTTTGTGCAAATACCAAGCATAAACCCTAGAATTACTTGCAACAGCTTCTTTTTTTGAGATTGTTTGTGTTGGTTTTTGGGATGTGTATTTCATTTACTGGTGTTGAATTGACATTATCTACCTTTGATTCAAAATTGCCTGTGTCTATTTTTGTTGTATGTACTGAGTCCGTTGATGTTGGACTTATGCTACGCATACTAAATTCAATATCGTTTATACAACTACCGAATACGTCACTAATAGTACACCGATTCAATTTACACTTCAAGCTGCTCTTCACATCACTTACATTACGCAAATAATTTCTCTGTATATTATTATTATTTGAAATACTAACGCCAAAATTATCTTTAAAGACCCCTTCTTCTATCTTAAGACGAGTAAATATTTCATCGAGATTTAAATTCGTTTCATCCTGTGATAGTATTACATAAAAATGAGATCGTCTATTCACAAATCTTTTAAAACATTGTGCATTAAAAAGTATGTTTGCATTAATTTTAGCATCATTAATGCTGTTTATTTCGTTTGTTCTTGATGTAAAGAAATCAACATTTGATATTGTTTTTGATTCACTATTTATTGTATATTCTAAATTAGAACAAGGAAATATTCCATTTACCAAAAAGATATCATTCTCATTTGAGGCTTTTAATAAATATTTATGTGTGTCTGCTGGGAATATAAATGAAATACTTCTTTTTTCAGTATTGGCTTGATTAGCAATACTGTTATATTTAATTTCATCCTGAGAAGACTTTAATTGGAAATTGATAGCGATCAGGATAATAAAGATTGTACGAAAAAATCTACTAAACATAACATTACCTCCATACAATTAATTATAATAAATCGAGTTCCACACTCGTTATATTAACATAATCTTCAAACTTATGCAAATTGTCATTGACACCTTCTTGTTGAGCTATAAAAATATCGAGACTGTCCATCATCAAAGCTACAAGCCTAACCATAAACATAACTACCCAATCACAGCTCCAGCTGCGGCATCA
>CANBDL010000035.1 GCA_947367345.1 uncultured Alphaproteobacteria bacterium
TCAAGTCTTATTGTCTTACCGTCTGATATGTATTTCTTATATTCCGTTGGTACTATCTCTAGATCTTGTATGTATGGGTCTCCATCAAGTATGGCATTTAACAAACACTTCAGCTGATATTCACAGCTCTCTGTACCAAATATGTTACAGAAAACATAATCAGATGTTGGAGGTAGTATGTCAGGTATTTGTGATTCGTTTAGCGGTGGTGGCGTGTTGTGTAGTTCATGTTCGTTTGTTGCGGTCTTTGTTGATTGAATATTATTATGTTTTGTTCTTGTATTGTTGTTGTATTTATTGGTAGTCATTATAGCTCCAGATTGTATGTAGTAGTGATTGTATTGTGTATTTATTGTAGCATATCTACTTGTTTGTTTTGGGCTTAGATATGCATTGTGAAGGCGTGATTGTTTTATATTTTGCGCGTTATACTCAATGTTTCCTTGCAAGTAACGCGTACGTCATATAACATATAGATAAGATGCGATTTTATATCTCAAAAGATACTGTGACATATAAAAAAAATTTTAGACAGCTTGTAATATTGTTTTTCATAGCATTTCTGATATTTAAGATGGATAGTCTCTTGGTTCCATTCATGACTTCTTTCATAATAGCATATATCTTAAGGAAGCCTAGGGATATTTTGGTGAATAAGTGTAATGTGCCAAACGCTTTGGCTACTTTGGTCTTAATATCATTTGTAATCTTTCTTCTTGTGGTGTCTGTCATACTATTAGTTCCATTGGTAAAAAATACAACATCTAAGGCTATTCATAAGATTCCTGTTGTTGTTGATGCAATTGCAAATTTTGTGGCAGCAAGGATAAGTAGGATTTATACGTTTTTCAACGTTGAGCGCGATATTACTATAGAAGAGGATGTTAAGTTGTATTTCAGGAGCTTGCTTCAGTACGTTCCGTCATATATGCCCAACATAATTACAGCTAGTAAGGCAATAATAAATATTGTGCTCTACATAATTCTGATACCTGTACTTTCTTTTTACATGCTATATGATTTCAATAAGATTGAGATAGGATTTATGAGATTTATAATGGGTAATTTCCCACATAAACTTGCAATAATCATGAAGGATATAAATTATAACATAGAGCAATATTTGAAAGGCCAATTCCTGATATCATGTATATTATTTACTTTGTATTCTGTTTCTTTGTGGGCTGTTGGGATAAATGATTATGGTACATGTGCGATAATCACTGGCTTCATGTCTTTTATGCCGTTTGTTGGTACATTTATTGGTCTTTTTATTACTGTGGCAATATCAATAGATACTATTACAAGCATGCAACTATATTGTGTTTTGGCTGTGTATTTTACAGTTGTAATGATAGATTCTAATTTTATAACCCCGAATTTGATAGGAAAAAAAATAGGAATAGACCCCTTGATGTTGTTGTTTGTTATATGTCTGTCTGCTTCTTTGTTTGGTGTGTCCGGTCTTGTTTTGTCAACTCCTATTTCTGTTATTATTGTGACGATAATCAAGGGCCTTTCGTATACTAGAGAAAAAAAAGTTTAATTATATTTTTTATTGTGAGGAATGCTTATGAAGATTAAAAAAACTACTTTACAAAACGGTTTAACTGTCATAACCGATGAGATTCGCGGATTTGAGACTGTTTCGATAGGGATATTCGTTGGGTCCGGAGCGATCAATGAAGAAAAAAACTACGGAGTATCTCATTTTGTTGAGCATATGGCTTTTAAGGGGACAAAAGCACGTACAGCATCTGATATATCAGAACAGATAGAGAGGGTAGGCGGGGTAATTAATGCATATACAAGTAAAGAGAGTACGGTGTTCTATGCCAAGGTCCTAAAAAATGATATTGAACTAGGTATAGATATTATTTCCGACATAGTACAAAATCCTGTTTTCGATGAATGCGAGTTTCGGAAGGAGAAGAGCGTAATCATACAGGAGATCAAGATGTATAACGATACACCAGACAGTCTTGTCTTTGATTTGGCGCAAGAGTCTGCATTTGGTGATACAAATTTGGGGCGCAATATTATTGGCAGTGAAGAGAGCGTTTCCAATATGGTAAGAGAAGATTTATTTGGATATATCAGAGAATATTATTCTTCGGATAAGATGGTTCTGTGTGTAAGTGGGGCATGTGACCATGATAATGTTGTTGATCTGGCAAATAAATATTGCGATAATATGAGATGCTTTGATACCACTGATTACCCAAAACAGATGTACAGCGGTGGTTTTTCATGTGCAAAAAAAGATATAGACCAGGCTAATATTGTATTTGGGTTTGAATCCCTCAAGAGAGACGAGGATCATAAGCATGCCATGACAACGTTATCTATTTTGCTTGGCGGGGGGATGTCCTCAAGGCTTTTTAGAAAGATTCGCGAAGATCACGGGTTGGTCTACTCAATTTGTGCGTTTAATTCATCATATCGTGATACAGGGAGTTTTGGTGTATATGCAGGATGTGATTCATGCAATTTGAATCAGGTTATTGATTTATCTCTGGAGCAGCTGGAGGATGTAAAAAACAACATCAATGATGATGAGCTTCAGAGATCCAAAACACAACTTAAGTCGTCTCTCTTGATGGGGCTAGAAAGTACTTCAACGAGAATGAAGATGCTTGGCAATACATGGCTTCAGTACGGGAAGCTAGTTGACATAGAGTGGGAGAGGAAGAGCATAGACGCAATAACGATTGACATGGTTCAAAATATCGCCAAAGAGATTTTCAAGGGCAGAATGACTCTTGCAGTTGTCAGTGGCGAGGATGATAAGAGCTTATCTCGTATTGCCCAGTACTCACGTTAAATTTGTACGAGTAATTTGACTACTTGGTTGGAGTTGTAATATAATCTAATCAGATTGTTATATATAACCGAGGTGATTATGTCGGATACAGCAACTAAAGTTAGAGAGATCATCGCTCAAAATATGAGGATTGATCTAGAGGCGGTTAAGCCTGAGTCTTCTTTGTCGGATGATCTCAAAGCCGATAGTCTTACTCAAGTTGAATTGGCCATGGAGCTCGAGAATACATTGAATATCAAAATTCCTGAAGAAGTAGCCGAGAAGTTTAAAACGGTTGGGGATATAATTTCATATTGCGAAGAGAGCTCAAAGGCTTAGTATAATATTTTTTGCGTGAAAATATGTCTGGAAGTAGTAGAGTTGTAATTACTGGAATGGGTGTTGTTACACCGATAGGCTGTGACGTATCTATGATGTGGGACAACCTCTTGTCCTGCAAAACAAATATTCGTACGATAGACAGATTTGATGTTTCTAACGAGAAGGTTAAAATTGCATCGATGCTATCGGATTCCGGGGATATGTCCCTTGATGTCGATAAGTATGTGCCACCTATAGAACAAAAGAGACTCGATCTATTTTCCATATATACTTTGGCTGCATCTGAACAGGCGTATTCGGACGCGAAGTTTAATCTACTGAATGAAGACCACAGACTGAGAACTGCAACAATAATAGGTTCTGGGATAGGCGGTCTTAACAATATATGTAAAACATCTCTTAGCATTCAGAGCTCCATGAATGTTAGTCCATTCTTTATACCTTCAATTCTCATAAACATGGCTGCTGGCAATGTTGCAATAAAATACGGTTTTAAGGGTGAGAGTAATAGCGTAGTATCAGCCTGTGCGACTGGGTTACATAACATAGGGTCTGCTTACAGAATGATTAGGAACGGGGATGCTGATTTTGCTTTAGCTGGAGGTAGTGAGGGTGCGATCTCAGAAGTATGCTTGAAAGGTTTTACGTCTTGCAGGGCCCTAACTAGCAATTTTAATGATGAGCCACAAAAGGCTTCCAGGCCATGGGATAAAAATCGTAGTGGATTTGTCCTGGGGGAGGGGTCTGGAATAGTAGCAATAGAAAGACTTGATACAGCACTCGAGCGCGGGGCTAATATATACGCAGAAATAGTTGGTTATGGCGCGTCATGTGACGGATATCATATTACTTCTCCTATTCCAGATGGATCTATGGCAGCGAAGGCCATGATGGACGCGATACGTATGGCTGGTATTGAGCCAGGCGATATTGATTATATTAATGCTCATGGCACTTCTACTCCTCAGGGTGATATAGCAGAAATTACTGCAACCAAGAGAGTTTTTGGAAGCAAGATCCAAGATCTAGCTATATCTTCTACGAAATCGTCTCTGGGCCATATGTTGGGGGCTTCAGGATCTGTAGAAACAATAATATGTGCATTGGCCTTGGTTAATGGTATTATCCCGGCAACACTTAATCTTGATGAACCTGCCGATGAGGTTGACGGTTTGAACCTTGTGCCGCATAAGCCTCAGAAAAAAGAAATCAGGTATGCTATGAATAATTCTTTCGGGTTTGGTGGCACAAATGCTAGTATGATATTTAAAAAATACGAAGGCTAAAGCTGTTGTAGAGGATGGGGTTTTATAACCACCACTGTTAATTCTGGTGAACATTCTAACACCAACAACAACACCAAGTCAAAACACCTAAGCAGCTACTAATAGTCTCTCATATCAATCAATAGGTCTTTCTCATCAAAAACATCGTATTGGTTTTGTGTTTTGTGGTTGTTGTATCTAAAATGCGCGGAATAAAAACCTTCTTCTGTTGTCTGTATTCATCATTAACTCCTCTGTATCTATCGTTGATAGATCTGTTTGTTAAGCATGAGATTATCTGTGTTGGTGTCGCGGTTGTGTGGGTTGCGGTCGCAATAATTAGATGTTAGTATGATTTTCCAAATACAGATATTCCGTCTTGGCTTATGCATCTCCATGTTATTCCGTACTGGTCTAGGGTTGCGCATAGAGATTCTGCTTCTTTTTCTGCAGATATTGATATAAGTTTATTTTCATTTGCGAGTAGCTCATGTATCTGTTTGCTTGATAGCCCATCGCACTGAATCATTTTTGTCTTGTGTAGCTCTATGTTTCTGCGAGAAAGCTCCGAGTCATGTTGTTTAAGGTAGCTTGTAATATTGTTGGAAAATTCATCTAGGCTGATTGTATTTTTTTCTAGATTCAATCTGAATGTCGCAGATATGCTGCAAGACTCAACTTCCTTTCTGCCTATTTCACATATTATTGGAACACCTTTGCGAACATAATCCCATCTTTTGTGGGATGACTTTTTGTCTTTGGCGTCTATATGGACTCTGCATACCTTGGATATGTTTTCTTTAATTTTTTGACAATATTCCAATACATCATTTTGCATTGGTATGATTACAACGTGGTATGGAGCTATTGATGTTGGCAGATTGATACCGTCATTGTCTCCGTGCGACATAACTATTGCTCCAACTATACGTGTTGTTATCCCAAATGATGTCGTGTGTGCGTATTCAAGCGAGCCTGTACGCGACTGGAATTGTATGTTGTTTGCTTTGGCAAAGTTTGTCCCGAGGTAATGCGATGTGCAGGCCTGGAGAGCTTTTCCGTCCTGCATACATAATTCTATTGTGTGAGTTGTAACTGCTCCAGGAAATTTTTCGTGGTCAGGTTTTATACCCTTGATCCCGTGCAGACAAAGATGTTTTTGTAGAATATTATAATACATTTCATGTGTTGTTCTTGATTCTGCAATAGCTTCTTCTGGGGTTTCGTGAGCGGTATGACCTTCTTGCCAAAGAAATTCCATTGTACGCAGGAACATACGCGTTCTCATTTCCCACCTGACGATATTGCACCATTGATTTATCATTATTGGGAGATCGCGATATGATTGAGCCCACTTTGAAAACGATTCGCCTATTATTAATTCAGATGTTGGGCGTATGACCAGTGGTGTTTCCAGGGGTCCTGATGGAACCAGCTTGCCGTTTGTAACCTCGAGTCTATGATGAGTAACTACGGCCATCTCCTTTGCAAATCCATCAACATGTTTGGACTCCTTATCAAATAAATCCAAAGGTATTAGGAGTGGGAAATAGCAGTTCTCATGGCCTGTATTTTTTATTTCTTGATCCAATATGCTTTGAATATTTTCCCAGATAGAATATCCGTATGGTTTTATTACCATGCATCCACGTGTTATGGCCTGATCCGCTAAGTCTGCTGAATCTATGGCTTCCAAATACCACTTTGAGAAGTCGTCTTCCATTCTTGTTTTGAGGGCGTATCTTCTTTCCATAACGTATACGATATTATTGCGTCTTATACTGCTATGATAGCATGAGGAATATTCGCAAACAATACAATATATTCACAGTATTATTTGTTAATCGTTAGGGTTGATTATTGTGTATGATTGAGCACTCAGCGTGAGTATTTTCGATATCAATAAAGGATGTGCCAAGTTTGTCGTCGCAAAAACTATCGAAGATTGTTTTGTTTACACCAGATAACCATACTTGTATTTTTGTATTAGTTCTTGTAATGTTTTTGATGATTTCGAACAAAGATTCTTGGTGTGATTTGTCTAGATGAGTGATGACGTCGTCTAGTAATATTATCATTGTTCTTGTGTCGTTGTTTAGTTTATACATCATAAAAGATAAAAAGATAGCTATAAGTGTGATTTTTTGTTCGCCAGCAGAGCAGAGTGATGCTGATATATTTTTCCCGCAATGATGGACGTGCCAGTCGCTTTTGTTCGGCCCGATAGATGTTGATTTAGTAAAAAAATCCTTTTCTCTGGATTGTTTTAGGTTATCGGAGTAAAAATCTTTTATTTTCTTGTCTAAACAGTCTTCTGTTTTGTTGTTTTTTATGAAGTCTTCTATTGGGCCAGACATGTTGTTGGTAAATGAGGGGAAGCCTTCGTAAGAAATTTGTTCTGAATCCAATATCTCAGCAATTTGCATACGATTTTTGATGATTTCAACTCCGCTGTCTACCAGCTTTTTTTCTACTATATCGAGCCACTTGTTGTTTTTTATATCAGACGAATTGAGATTTTCGTACGAATATTGCGCAAGTATTTTTTTTCTCTCGCGTGATAATTGCTCGTAATCAGCTATATGTTTTTCATGGTTTTGGAATATACTGTAGCACAGCATATCTATGAATGCCCTGCGATTTGAAGGCGCATGGAGGAAGAGACGGTCAGTTTCATATGTCATCCATAGTATGTAATAGTCTTTTGCAAATATATCTGGGTTTTTAACTGTTAAATCGTCTATCTTAAATGCTCTTCTGCCTCTATTGTTTTCTTTTGTGTATACAGATGTCATGCGATGTGGGCCAAAACATATTTGTACTGACCAAAAGTTATTGCTTGAATTTTTGTTGATTATCGAATCGTATTGTGCGTTTCTCAACCCCCTCCCGCAGGCAAACAGAGAAATTGCCTCAAGTATATTTGTTTTTCCTGACCCGTTTTTGCCGTACAATACAACTATTTGTTTATTGCAATTTATACGGCACAGATTGTAGTTTCTGAAATTATTGATCTGGATTTGGCTTATCATGGCTTATCATTTTCGGCTTTTCTGCAGAAGTATCTGGTTGCTTATTGAGTTTTTTTATTTTACGAAACTTAAAATGACATACTAAT
The DNA here is from genome assembly GCA_947367345.1 of uncultured Alphaproteobacteria bacterium. Lineage (GTDB taxonomy): Bacteria > Pseudomonadota > Alphaproteobacteria > RUG11792 > RUG11792 > CANBDL01. The sequence goes on from CANBDL010000035.1 coordinate 7,529, forward strand.
ATTGATATATAGTATGAGCACAATATAGATATGAGGCTATACCAAAAAAACATATAGGTCGCCAAGAAAATCAAGATTACAAGTAGCATATAAAATATTTTGAGCTCCGATTTTATGTAGAATTTTTTCAATGTTGGCGTTGCTATTGTAGATATTGCCATACAAGACGTGACAACTATTATACATGAACAAAATACAAAATTAGTAAAAAATTGAGCACCAGTTATTTTAAACAGTAAAATTGGCAAATATACTGATGCTGCACACATTGGGGCTGGTAATCCAACGGATAAACCATGATTTGAGAATATGTTTGAATTATTTTGTATATCCTGTGTATTGAATCTTGCTAGTCTAATTGCAATACACATTATGTATAAAACAGCAATAGACCATGATATTTTGCTTGAGAACTTATGCAAACTAAAGTTATACATTGAAAAAGCAGGGGCAACCCCGAAGACGACAATATCAGCTAGAGAATCTAATTCTGCACCAAATCTTGAAGCAGCATCCATCATTCTTGCTATCCTGCCGTCCATAACATCAAGTAAGGCAGACATAACGCAATACGAGATTAATGCGCTCCAATTGTGATTGATGGCGCATATAAATTGTTGGCATCCAAAAAAAAGAGATGCCATAGTAATGAAATTTGGCATCAATGAGTATAGCGGTGTGTATTCCCTAGAATGTGTTTTTTCACTTGTAAGCACAGATTTTATGTAATTACAAAATGCCAATAATACAAATTCTAGCACAATTGTTTATGTATCTGCATTTGAGACTGTCAACCCCAAAAGCCCTAACATCTGATACAATATAACCATATTAGTTATATGGATCAATAACAATG
>CANBDL010000036.1 GCA_947367345.1 uncultured Alphaproteobacteria bacterium
TTTATGATTAATGGAAGTATGGGTGAGTTATCTGGCTGATGTGTGTATGTTTTTGGCCGTGTTGTTTGGGGGTCTCTCTCGTACGATACGAGAGGCCTGTGGTATAATTTCAGCAATAGCACTGGGTGACAAGGTCCAAAATCCATGGCAGATTCACACGCAAAACAAGAAATACAAAACCTGGTAAATGGTTACGAGGTCGTTATAGGCCTTGAAGTACACGCGCAAATATCTTCGAAGGCCAAGCTCTTCAGCGGTAGCTCCACAGAATTTGGCTCGGAACCAAATCATAACGTCGATTTCGTTGATTCAGCTATGCCTGGCATGCTGCCGGTCCTGAACCAATATTGCGTAGATCAGGCGATAAAAACTGGGTTTGGAGTTGCGGGAACGATATACAGGAGATCCGTCTTTGACCGCAAAAACTATTTCTACCCCGACCTGCCTCAGGGATACCAAATTACACAGCTATATCACCCAATAATTACAGACGGCAAAATAGAAATATCATTGCCAGACGGCTCAAAAAAAACAATCAACATAGACAGAATACATATAGAACAAGACGCCGGCAAAAGTGTGCATACACTAGAACAAGATAAAACATATATAGATCTGAATAGAGCCGGCATAGCTCTCATGGAGATAGTGTCAAAACCAGATATGAGATCATCAACGGAAGCTATGCTATACATAAAAAAGCTCAGAACAATATTGAAGTACGTCAAAACTTGCGACTGCAATATGGAGCAAGGGAATTTCAGAGTGGATGCAAATGTATCGGTACACAAACCAGGTGAGCCATTCGGGACAAGATGCGAAATAAAAAATCTAAATTCGGTAAGGTTCGTTGGACAAGCCATAGATTACGAGATCCAGAGACAAATATCTGCAATAGAATCCGGAGAAAAGATAACCCAAGACACCCTACTCTTTGACGAAGCCACATGTACAACAAGACGCATGAGATCCAAGGAAGATAGTGCGGACTACAGATATTTCCCTGACCCAGATCTCAAGCCACTTATACTAACAGAAGACAGGATCAGTAAAATTAAAGATACTATGCCGGAATTACCGGATGCCAAGAAAGAAAGATTCGTAAAAGACTACGGTATAACAGAATATGATGCAGATATTCTTACAGAAGACATAGATACAGCAGACATATACGAAGCTACGGTCTCTGCATCAAAATACGATATAGCAAAGTCAGGAAAGCAGGTAGCCAACTGGTTCTTGGGAGACCTCTTCGCATACATCAAGAAAGCAAATATATCGATTGATGCATTACCGTTCCCGATAACAAACATAGCAAAAATTGTTGATCTAACTCTTGATGACGTGATATCTATTTCATCCGCCAAGAAGTTGTTTGCAGATATGGTGGAAACGAACCAGGAACCGGACGAGATAGTAAAGCGCCTCAAGCTGGCCCAAATTACTGATATATCTACAATAGAACAAGCTGCATCAGAAGTATTGAACCAAAACCCAACACAAGTAGAACAATACAAATCTGGTAAAGAACAGCTATTCGGATTCTTCGTTGGTATGACAATGAAAAAGCTTGGCGGTGCTGGAAACCCAGGGATAATAAACGAGGTACTTAAGAAAAAATTGTCAAGTTAGACCTGTCATTGCCGACAAGTTGTTTTACAAAGTAAATCATAGCAAGCAATAATCACAGTAATCCTCGAAAATCAGGATTGGTAATTTCTACATGAACCGACATATCGACAGAACACACATACAGAAGACGTACTTAATTATTGTTAATCATATAAACTACAAGCTAGAGAGATTACAAGTTATTGCGAGATTTTTATTATTGAAAATGATTTGCTTTATGAAAAAAAAATGATAAACGCAAGTCATAACAGACTTCATTGTCAAAACTATCGCAATAAATACTCCTTACAGTATTTAGTAAAACAACCAACAGAATAACTATTGCACACATGAGATTTATATCATACTCTCAATGCGACAGTTAGAAAAATATATAGGTTTTACTTTTAAATAAAGACCCTTAATCTGCCATGCCGTGTTTACGATACATATGCTAAAATACAACAGAATAGATAATATGAATAGATCATTTGGAGAGATAGGAGGACAGCAGTGAATCTTTCCCATAACAACAGCAATACAAACAACGATATCTACACGTCTAAAACATCAAAGACATATATTTTTTCTTTTATAGTTGCGGGCATTGTAATAATCTGGACAAATGTTTATTTGGATCTCCTGGCCCCACAATATCTCTCTGACATAATGACTGAAATACACTTACCAAACAGGTCAATGAATAATATATGGAGATGGTCAATATATATGATGACATGTGTATTCGCAAGTATGATTACATCTATTGCATGCGCCATACTTGTTGGACGATTTTCAACAACTGTAACCGCAAACATGAGGCACAACGTTTTTGGGAAAATAATCTCACTGTCCCCGCAGGACCTAAAAGAATTCTCAATAAATTCACTAATCACAAGATCAACAAACGATATAAACCAAATCAAGAGCCTCATTGCAATAGGATTCCACGCAATAATCAAGGTACCAATTTTGTCCATCTGGTCATGCTACAAGATCAGAAATATGGATATCAGCTGGCTTATAACAATAATTAGCTTTATATTGACTCTTCTTATTGTTGTTTTGACTGTTGTAATAATAGTTGTTCCTAAGTATGACAAAATCCAAGCAATGGTTGACAAGCTAAACAGTGTATCACGCGACCACATTACAGGAATCAAAGTAATTCATGCGTACAATGCGGAACAATACCAGGTAAACAAGATAAAAAATATAACAGAAAAGCTAACACAGACAGAAATGCACACAAATATTGCAATTGGCTTTATTCCTCAGATGGTGGCATTCATGTTGCCAACAATTACACTGGCAATCTATTGGGTTGCAAAACATATCATAAATTCTAATCCAGCATCAACATACAAGACGATGTCAGATATGATGATAGTTAATCTATACTCGATACAACTGATAGTAGCTGTAATGATGGTAACATTCGTTGTCATGATTTTACCTAAAGCAATAACATCAATAAAACGCATCAAAGAAATATACAACATTAAACCATCAATTGTATCTGGTATATCAAAGCTAGGAAAAACTATGCGTACCAATGTTGCAATCGAATTCCGTAACGCATCATTTAGATACATCGACAAAGGCAAAAACGTATTGAATAACTTAAATATAAAAATAATGTCTGGCTCTAAAATAGCTGTCATTGGGCCAACTGGATGCGGAAAAACATCATTCATAAGCCTGATAGCTCGTCTCTACGACGTCCAATCTGGTCAGGTATTGGTAGATGGCATGGATGTTAAAGAATACAACGTAGAAGACCTACGCAATCGTATTTCATTTATCACACAGAAATCAAAAATATTTTCAGGCACAATAAAATCAAACGTAACATTTGGCAATAAAGATGTTGACTCAATTGATATCGATGATATTCTTGACACGGCTAACGTCAAAAGCTTCATAAAAACACATGACAATGAAACAGCGCAAAACGGCGCAAATTTCTCTGGAGGCCAAAAACAAAGAATCTCAATCGCCAGAGGACTGGCACGCAAATCAGAAATATATATATTTGATGATTGCTTTTCTTCTCTTGACAACAAAACCGATAAAATTATTCGCAGTAAAATAGATCAAAAACTTCCTCATGATGCAACAAAAATAGTAGTCACACAACGCATTACAACAGCTATGGAGTATGACAAGATAATTGTCCTAGATTCTGGTAGAATAGCCTCATCAGGAAGACACGAAGATCTCATAAGAGAATGCCCAGTTTATCGCAGAATATGCGAATCTCAAAACATTTCTCTCAATAATTTTGATTAACAATCAGAACACAACCTCTTTTTTCTCTAGGCAGTCATCTGTCTTCCATTCTTATCGTAGTAAGATGTATATCTCTGGGGTCTTCCTTGATGATAAGGCGTTACAGATAAAACTTCTCCAGTAGGATAGTACGATACAAGATTTCCACTAAGCAAACCATTCTCATAAACCTCTATTCTGCATATGTTTCCTCCGCATGACTTTGGGTAGTATACTTTCGTAGCTCCGTTAAGAAATCCGTCTAGATAAACAGACTCTCTCATTATATCTCCAAATGCATCATAGTCCCTGGATTCACCGCACAATTTTCCACGCCTGTACATTTGTTCAGTCTGAACCATACCACTTTCGTAAAATGCCTTGTATTCACCGTCAAGTTCTCCGGATTTATAATTTTGCACTATCTGCTGAGATCCGCTTGTATAGAAGATAGCGAACAAACCATCAATACGACCATTATCATATGTTGCCGATATTTTGACAGAACCATCTGGGTAAAACTCCTTGTACTCTCCGTGCAAAACATCATCTTTATAACTGCATATTGATTTTAGAGTACCATCTTCATTATATACTTCTATTCTTCCATTTAGCTTCTGAGATTCTTCATTGCCATGCTCTTCTTGTTTTTCTTTAATGTCTTGCATCGAAGAATTTAAATTATTTTGACCAAGCGTTTCCACAGAACCATCTAGTGACCCAGGATGATTGCCTTCTTTCTGATCTAAGCAATTGTCATTATTATTACAAGCTTCTTGCTTCTGTTCATCCATACATACACCATGATCAATAATATTTTATTCTTTTAAAGTAATTTTAATAGTTTGCTAATATTTTTTGCATCATAATCATTTTTCACTAACTTCGTCTCCGTCCTCGTCTTCGGAATCGCCTGAGTCATCATTACTATTACCAGAATCACCATCACCACAGCCTGATCCAGATCCACATTGACCATACGTTGATACATACATATCTACGTATCTTTTCACATAAAAATCACCAAGTACCGTAATTTTTTTATTAATCTGCAACAGTTCTTCGCATAACTTAGCTATCTGTGACAGATATTTCTCATATTCAAGATCCAGAACAACATCACTATTGTTGTTCTTTGATTTTTTAACGCTATCAACCAATTGTTTCTGAAATTCCAAAATTCTTTTGCTGATTTTATTGATAGATAGTTGATTTCTATTTTGTTTTCTTTTGGCATTCTGGTTGATATTCATATTCACTACAGTTTTACAGCTATTTTGGCCAAGTTCTACAGAAGAATTACAAGAATTAGCTTCCTTGCCAAGATCATGTTGATCTTGTATATCCTGCACAGATTTGCACAACAATATAAGTGAAGCACAACTTGCGCAACACAAACAAATAAACAAATAAATTCTCTTGTACATATCTTTTATAATTTAACATACCTCACAATAATATTAACACATCTAATGTGATAAAATATACTCGTTATATATTATTCGAGCTACAACAGTGAAAACTACAAGATACATATTCGTAACAGGCGGGATTATGTCGTCGCTTGGGAAAGGAATAGCTGCAGCAAGCATAGGAGCCCTACTCCAATCACGTGGATGGTCTGTGAAGATCAAAAAAATGGATCCATACATAAATTTCGACCCAGGCACAATGAGCCCATATCGTCACGGAGAAGTCTTTGTCATGTCAGATGGTGGTGAGACTGATCTCGATTTCGGGCATTACGAACGATTTACAGGCATCGAATGCACAAAGAATGACACAATTACAACTGGAAAAATCTACACAGACGTTTTAAATCGCGAGCGCAAGGGAGAATACCTCGGATCGGATATACAAGTTGTACCGCACATAACAGATGAGATAAAAAAATTTATCACATCCGACGAAGGTAAAGCCGACTTCGTTGTCTGTGAGGTTGGCGGTACAGTTGGAGACATAGAAGGCCTGCCATACATTGAGGCAATTCGTCAGCTAACCCAAGAAATGACAAAGTCTCTTGTTCTCCTGGTACACCTGACATACATAATTACAATACGCATATCAGGTGAACAAAAAACAAAACCAACCCAAAACTCCGTACAGCAGATGCGAAGCCTCGGCCTCTCCCCTGACATACTGCTATGTCGTACAGAATCGCCGATGGAAGATGAATCAAAGAAGAAGCTTCAAACCTTCTGCGGAGTTAAGTACGAAAACGTAATAGAAGCACTTGACACAGACAACATTTATAAAATCCCGACCCAATACCACGAATCAGGTCTCGACAAACAAATTTGCGAACACTTTGGCATCGGAACGACAAAATCAGATGAAGAAGCGATCAAGACAAAGTGGGGCAGCCTCTGCAGCAAGATCGCATCCACAAGAGGATCAGTTGATATCGCCATAGTCGGCAAATACACAAAACTAAAGGACGCGTATATATCACTCAACCAGGCAATAATCCATACCGGTATGCATCTTGGCACACAAATCAACATCAACTGGATTGATGCAGACAATGACGACGTTATACCTCAGCTACGCGGCATGAAAGCTATAATCGTTCCAGGTGGATTTGGAGCGAGGGGTTATCTCAACAAGGTCAATGCCATAAAATACTCACGCGAAAACAAGGTGCCGTACCTAGGGATATGTCTTGGGATGCAGCTTGCAGTTATCGAATCATGCCGCAATATATGTGGTGTAGACGCCAACAGCAGCGAATTCTCTGAAACCGGAGAATTTGTCGTAGATTTTCTAGATACATGGGTTAATAAAGACGGCAAGGTAGAAATCAGAAAGGTCAGCGATAATAAAGGCGGCACAATGAGGCTTGGAGCCCACGTTTGCAACATAAAGCCAGGCACTCTCGCGTCAAGAGTTTTTGGCGGATCAGACAAAATCGTAGAAAGATACAGGCATCGCTATGAGGTCAATATCGCAAAATACTCAGACCTGTTCGAGAAGGCAGGGATAGTATTTTCAGGAATGTCCGAGGATGGTACTCTGCCAAAAATCATGGAGCGCCAAGACCACCCATATTTTATAGGAACTCAATCACACCCAGAACTTATATCAAGCCCATTCAACCCACACCCACTATTCGTAGAATTGATTAAGGCTGGCATCGCTTTGTAATTTATGACTTTGGGCATTGATATTATTTTCATATCGACGCCCACATACAAAATCATAAAGAAAATGTATTTCACTGTATCAGTATTATAATACAAAACAAAAAGATGGCAAGAGATGCCTCTCGTACCGTTTATAAACCACGAAATTACTTTGAGTATTTGCGCTATCTACAAGATATATTACTACACAACATCTCGATCAAAGCAGCATATGTTGTAACCATATCCGTTAAATTCTTGTTCTGTAATCCCCAACATATCGTGTACACGCTCAGTTTTGCCTTTATTATCATTTTCACTAAAATAATATTTTAGATAGTAACAAACGCATTGAATAAATATTCTGTTACGCATCACATTCCTCATTGCATCAAGCAACTTAATCAAAAACTCACAAACTGATCTTATACAATTAGCTAGATCCATAGCAATAAAATATGAGCAGCAGCATATTTAGATCTCTTGTATATTGCTTTAGGATGACATCAAACAAAATAACCTCATAAACTAGAAATACATCGCGCCAAAATCATTTATAGCCCTAACATTCGCTCTTAATCTTCAATACATCCCCCTCCGTCAACCCAGAGATCTTTGCTGCTACATCTACAGATAGACCAAACTTGAGAGCGTTAACAGCAGCTTCAATCTTCGCTTCTCTTAATCCCTCCTCTCTTCCTTCCACCCTCCCCCTCTCCATTCCATCTGTCCTAGCTATGTTTATTGCTCCTTTGAAGGATGAGAATACATCATTTGATTCGTCTATGGCTTTTCTTTCTGATGGTATGTAGGAGTTGTATTCTAGTTGTTGGTATGCCTTTTCAAATGTTTTGT
>CANBDL010000037.1 GCA_947367345.1 uncultured Alphaproteobacteria bacterium
CGGCCCCATCTCCTCCCCACCTTCCCCACGCAAAACATTTTGTACTCAACCCCCAACCACCGGGGGGGGGCGCCCAACAATACCTATCGAATACAATAACGTTAAGAAAGAACTAATTGTACATAATGCTGATAATTTAAAAGTATTTTATGGTGGGCCTGTATCGCGTTGTGGCTCGTATATTTGGGTTATGCCAGCTGTTGTTTGTGACAATAAAGAACGATCTAATATTGGTTATGAGTTGATTCTTGTTTCAAACTGTAAGAATTTGAATGATATAAAATTTTCTAATAATATTCCAGTTTATTATTTTGTGCTAAACGATATTGAATTAAAATTCAATACAGATGCTAATGATAATGTAATAAAATTTAATTCATTGATTGATGAATTTATAAAGTACGATAAAAAAGCAATTTTTATAAGAAAATCAGATCTATCTATGGCTACATATCCTGATATTATATTAAACAACAATAGTGATATAGGTATTGAGGCAATTAAGCAATACTTATCACTGAGTTATAATGTTGATGGAGATGTTATTAGCTACAATTACAATACCTATAATCAATATACTTCACTGAAGACAATTAAACCAAATATATCTATCTCAGAAGAAATTAAATGCAATGCAAATTTTGAGAACAAAATATATACATTTTATATACATATTGCGTATCTCATGAATGATACTTGGAAAGTATACTATATTATTGGCAAAAAGGGCAATGTTTTGAAAAATATAAAAGATAAAGATGTGGATATTAGGATAGATTCTGGTTGCGTTAGCGGCCAAATATACAAAGATGAAAGTTGCGATTGCCTCGATCAGTTTTATAGTTTTTTCGACAAGATTGGCGATGAGGGTGTTGTTATACATATTCCAACACAAGATGGAAGGGGATTTGGTTTTGCACCAAAGGCTGAAACTGAGATTTATAAGCTTGGTGGTGTCGGGAAAATAAATACAACAGAGGCAATGGATACAGTTTCTGCTGCTAAATTATTGTATAAAGTTCAGGATAATAGTTATGATATCAGGGATTATAATGGAGCTGTAAAAATAATACAGTTATTGCAATGTAAGTCTGTGAGGTTATTCTCTGATAATAGAAAAAAAATTCAAGCATTAGAAGATGCTGGAATCACGGTAAAACGCACTCCGACAGAAACTAATAAATCAACATGTATACATCATATTCAATCTAAGAAAAATGATAATACTTTATATTTTAAGTAGTGAGATAGTATGAATAATTTTATGTTAATAGTATCAATTATGCAAAATGCGATAATTGGCACCCATGTTGATATAACAAATAACACAATTGTCAAAAAACAGTGCATTCAAGAATGTGCTGTTAATAACAATACAATAAGGGATTTTGTATATAAAAACAAGCAAAACAATGAGTCTGTGTGTATAGTTGCCAAAGGCAATCCTCATGAAAGATGCGGTCTGGATATTGATGATAGTATACAGGTTATCAACAGGTTTCATGCATATGCATCTGGTATGTTTGAATTATATGGTAAGAAGTTATCATCGTCATATGCATGTATTAATATGTTAAATGGTGTTGGGTGTGGCGTTATACAGAATGGAAAAGTAATAGATCGTTATGGGGCAAATGGAGTAGGAGGATTAAGAAAAATAAAAAGATTAAGCGATGGAAAATATACTGCAATTGCCTCTATTGCCGGTATTAAGGCTTTGCATGATCAAAAAAGTAAATCCAAATATCGTACATTGGACGAATATATTTTGAATAACAAAGCATTTGTTTTGGATGTTGCCGATGCTATATCTGAATTGATTATATTTGAAATACCAAAGAATGTAATGCATATTGGTATTAATATTTATGATAACAAAATATCGCTTGAGTCTAAAAATATTATACTTGAAGCAATAAGGCAGAGTTATGGCAGAAAGTCCAAAGATTATGCCTATATAAATTTGTGCAATGTTGGCAATAGAAATGAAGAAGAAATAAAATGTATTGGTGCTGCATCGTTTTATAATCATGTTAATGTAGTGCGGGGTAATATATTTGTAATGGATGGGCTTCCTGGGTGCGGTAAAAGCACCTGCGCAAAATCTTTGTATGTAGATTTAAAAGCCAAGAATATTAAAATTGGAGCAATAATTACATCTGAGGTGTTAAACGACAAAGGAAAGAGGTCTGGTTTTAAGGCATTTATTAATGATGATGTCAGTGGTATTGAGGTTGCTAGATGTCATTATGGCAATTTTGATAAAAATGTATATAAGTATTTTGGTAGCTATTTAGTGAATTATAAGAATATAGACAATATACTTGTTCCAAATATATGGAAGCTTATGTCGGAGAATGATGTTATTATTATAGATGAAGTAGCTGGCATGCAGTTAATATCGCAAAACTTTATTAATACTATTAGAAATATACTAACAGGAGACAAGATTATATTATTCACAGCACCAAAAAGTTCTCATGGTAAGGATCTTGTTAATGATGTTAAGGGTAGGGCTATAGAATATAATCAGTTGTATACCATAGATCAAAACAATAGGAATAGCATAATAAGCAACATTAAAGATAGCATTGTAAGCAAAATAATAAGTGGTGGATAGGATATGACAAACATAACTCTTGTAACAGGGGATCCTAAGTCAGGAAAGAGTACATATCTAAACAAGGTATGCCAAGAGGTGCGAAATGATTACACGGTCGGTGGGATTGTAGCATCGGATATTAGAGATGAACAAGGTGATAGGGTTGGCTTTGTTATGAATAATGTAGGTACAGGCGAAACTGCTATGTTGGCCGATTTGACAGAGTACAGCAACAAAGTTCAGTTTGGTAAGTGGTTCGTTTACCAAGATAACATAAAAGGCTTTATGCTTCCTGTCATAACAAAGGCACTCAGAAACTGTGATGTTGTTTTTATAGATGAGATAGCAAGTATGCAGTTGCTATGTAATGATTTTAAGCAGTTCATCATATCAGATGCATTGACTATCTCGTACAAAAGAATATTCATAACAATAGCTAAGACGGTATATGATAGTCACGAAAACTACATTGGCAATTATATGAGATCCATTGCAGATGATGTGGTGTTGTTGTAATTGGTGGAGGTGTACATTATTATGGATTTGAAGATTATATTTGTGTTATTTGTGATATGTTTTAATAATATTTGTGCTGCAAGTGTCTTGATATTAGTTGGACCACCTGGATCTGGTAAAGGTCATATATCGCAAGCATTGCGAGATGGATATGGTTTTAATCATATAAGTGCTGGGGATTTATTGAGGAGAGCTGTAGACGAAAAAGTATGTGGGTACGAGGATATTGAATTAAAAATAAAAGCTGGTATCCCTGTAGAAAATAAAGTAATGCATAATTTATTAAAAACTCAAATAGAGCGATGTATCAATAACGGTAGCCGTATTATTATTGATGGCTTTGGTGGCCAGAGTAAGGAGGATGTTCCATTTTTGTACGAATTATTACGTATAAATAATCTTGTAGTAAGTGCAAAGACTTTATATCTTGTATCAAGTGATGATAGATGCATGGAGCGCATGGGTAATAGGGTGATATGCTCTGTTTGTGCAAGGGTTTATGGTAGACAAATGTTGCAACGCGAAGGGTGTTCCGTGTGTGGTGGGAAATTATCTGTACGAAGTGGTGATGATCCAAATACCGCCAAAAGACGACTTGAAAGGTATAATCAAGTTATGAAAGACAATTATGGTTTATATAAACAATATATATCGTATGCAGAGTTTAATGTTGATGATGATTATAGTATTGATGATATTGCCACAATATTTAATATAAAAGATTATAACGCAAAATAGAGTAATAAAAAGATAAGTCTGGTAATTATAGCAGATGTGCCGCACACGATCCCATCCCGAATTCGATAGTGATACCGAAGGTAGACGAGGAAATGTGAGTTGACGAACAGTGACGAATCAAACCTCTAGCGGAGATGAGGGCTTAAGCAACTGGGAAAGTAGAACGTTACCAGACTTTATACCAAACCAATTTAGTGGATATGTGATGTTGATGTCTCTGTTGTGTTCTTTTGTTTTTTTCTATTCTTATGTTTTTTCCTTGTGTTTGTGTTTTTTTATTCTTGTTTTTGATTTTTCTTTTTTCTTTTTGTATTTCTTGGTTTTGTTTGGCTTAGAATGCCTTTAAAATTGGTTGATATTATATCTATGTGCTACAATAAAACAATATAATAATTTTTTACCAGGGGAGTTGTGTGTTTAATAAATGTGTGATGCTTTTTGTATTTTTCTTGTATGGTGTGCTTGATTATAATATCTGTGCTGCAGATCATAATTGTGTTACCGATTATTTTTCAATAAAAAATGAAAATACGGTTGCTAATAATAGGATAAAAAATCATGATGTGATTATGTATAAAACAATTGTGCATGAATCAAAAATGTATCTTTTATCATCGCAAGAGCAAGCTGAGTATAATTTGCTTAAGCAAAAACCAATAGATCAGATTACAGACTATGCTATAGATAATAGATATTTTTGCTTTAGACTGGAAGATGATGATACTTATAATTTTTGTGCGTTATCACAGTTGTTTGGTAGAAAAATAAATTATGATAGTGCAGATGTTTTTCTAAGTAATGAAGAGATTAGTGATTTTAAATCATATTTAAAAACAATGATGGAAAATGATGTTGGTAAAGAATTGGTTTGTGTATTGCTTGCAAAGATGCGTGGCAGGATGCATTTTGTTGATACAATAAAACAAATGATTGATTGCAATGGTCTTGATGATATTAATAAGTATAAGAAGCTGTATTTGTTATATATTATGATGCAAAGAGATGAAGATGAATTGAATAATATAGTAGCACAAAAACAAACAAGAATAGAGAGTGCAATAAAAAAGAAAAAATATTTTAAACAAATGTTATTTGGATTGGCGTGCGCGAAACGTAATGATTCGGTAGAGTTGAACTTAGCCAATGAAGATTTTACTTGCTTTTTTAAAAAATTTCAGAATGATAAAGTTTTTATAGTCGAGTAAGTTCTATATGTAATGATATCGGCAACATTATAAAAAGCATGAGAGCAATTGATAATGATAGACTCAAAAGAGAATTGGACGCCTTTAATGATTATATAATATCTCTGATGGAAGATAATAAATTGTTTAGCAATATACTCGTAGTCAAAAAACATGATGCTTCTTATAATAAGTTTGACAATAATACAAATATCATTGCCATGAGTTTTGGTAATCCGCCACGAATAGTTGACTTAGCGTATATGTATAATGTGCAAAGCGATTCGGTTTCATTTAAGTTATATAAAACTACTCAGGCTGCTACTTTATTTCATGAGTTAGTGCATTGTTTGCATTATCTATTGAATTATTCTATTGATTATAAAATGAAATCATCTGTTGGCATTACTAAATTTAGATCCAAGATTTTGTCTTTATCGATTAAAGGCGAATATTTTAGTAAGAAAAATATGGATAATTATTTCCAAAAGTACGGAAATATTTTTAATTACATGACTGACGATGAGGAGTTTAGCACAATTCATGGATTCTTAATTGATAGTCTAGAAAAAATGTATTATTCGTTTTTTAATGAAAATATGTATAATATCTCCACTAGCTTTAAGAAAACAAGCTTAGTAAACGGTAATTTAAGTGATAAATTTGGGATAGACTTGTCTGCGTTGTCTAAGACTATCGGTAGTATACCGCTGTCTTATAGAGTTGCGCATAATGATTGCGGATTTTTAGAATGTGTTAATGAAAATGAGGGAAAATTGCCTAGAAAAATTATGGATAGTATGTTAGAATTGAGTGGGCAGTATTCCATAATTTAGCATGAATATATTCTTTTTTTTTGGAGATGTGGGTAATGATTGATTTGAGAGTTTTTATAATTTTTGTTTGTTTGATATTTGTAAATGATGTCGAGGTCTCTTGTTGTTGTAAGAAACGAGACGTTTGTAATAACGTTATATTTTTTCCAAATTGGACGATAATGGGTGGTGGATGCAAAAGTATGTCAGATCAACAGGGTAGTTCGACTGTTCCTTATTATGATTGCTCAAGTATAAATATCAGAAACGAGCGTATCGTAAAACAAATAGCAGCATTTGATAGAAATAAACATATGAATGTTTTTTTCTATTCTTTAGAGCTTGGTCTCGTAAATCAATCATGTAGTGTACTAAAAACTATGATTGGTTCCAAGAACAAAGCGGAAAAATGTATTGGTTTTTATGCAATACAGGTATTTAATGATTTATTGCGGCAGCTAGAACATATTGCTGGGAAGACCACTGTATTTGATAAATGTGATTGGTGCGCGCATATTAAACAAAGGCATTCGAATATTTGTTTCGTAAAGCCTATTACAGATAATGAGAAAAGTGCTGTGTTGGATACAGATTGTGGTAGTCAGTTACAAAGAATAGACAATAGTTTATATAAATGTTTACAAAATGGTTTGGGCGATCTAATTTGTAATTCGTTAAGATCTAGAGCAAAAGTATCTGCAATGAGGCTTAAGGATAGACATTGTGATATTAGCGCACTGATTATTTTAAAAAGCATATTATCACAGGAGAAAAATAATGATGATGCGGCTAAATGTATAAATAGTTTGCTTGATAAGATAAAATATATGTATGGAATTAATTATGGAAATAAGAAAAACATATCTAAGAACGAGAAGATAGATGATGATAAGTTAAAGTTATTGCTAGATGCTGGCATTCTTGATAATAAAGGTGTCGATTTTATTAAGGCGGATGTGAGTAGTGCTGTGAAGTTGTAGTTGTAACCCTGAATATGGACATACCTCTGGTGGACCTGTTGTCCTGCCAAGGGCATAGCAGGGTAGCAAGCAATAAGACAGATAGGCCTCAATCATCTAAGCGTGAAACTCGTCTCGAGATAATTGATCCTCACACATGGCGGTGCGGAAGAGCCATTGATAGGCTGGGTGTGGATTACAGCAATGTATGGGGCTTACCAGTACTAATAGCCCAATTGGCTTGTTTCTTAAAAAGGTTAGAGTTTAGGTGATAAAATTACCAAATCTCAACTAAGTATATCTCCTAAATTGGTTTGGTAATTATAGCAGATGTGCCACACATGATCCCATCCTGAACTCGATAAGTGATACCGAAGGTAGACGAGGAACTACGAATTTATGAGTAGAACGAGTCAAACCTCTAGCGGAGATGAGGAGTTAACTGGAGGTTAGAGCGTTACCAGGCCTTATAAATGGCATACCA
>CANBDL010000038.1 GCA_947367345.1 uncultured Alphaproteobacteria bacterium
GATGCCGCAGCTGGAGCTGTGATTGGGTAGTTATGTTTATGGTTAGGCTTGTAGCTTTGATGATGGACAGTCTCAGAAAAATAATAGCATTCATAATAGCTAACAGAACTATCTATGCACTTAAAAGAATGTTTAACGTCATAAAACACAAACTTAAAAACATAACAAACGTATATACAGACAAATGGCATTCCTACAGAGAATACTTCATATCAAAGAACTTTCCAAATGTAACTCTTATACAATCAAAGAAATATACACATCTCATAGAATCATCCAACAACCAACAAAGACGCTTAACTCATAAAACTACAAGAAAAACAGTATGTACAACGCAATCACTCAAACATTTAAACATGCTACTATTTCTATTCTATTACATCCGAACAAACAGGAATGGAAAACAGCTTGGTATGAATTTATGATGGAGTTGTTTATAAGATGCTGATGTTATAGAAGTTTTGTTGCAGAAGTTTTGCTAAAGAAGCTTTGTTTACAAGAAATAATAATGGTTTGTTGTTTTGTTTACAAACATCTAGTATGCTATCGACTTACAGCACAAAACCCTGGATACACACTGTGTTGAGGTATGGACGATTGAGAGACTTTTGGTTGGGGGTTCCAAAAATATATTGCAATCTAGATTAATAAAATCTATACAGAAGCACGTCTTTCTTTGTAATTTGAGGGCAAATTGAAGTATTGATGAGTTGTTGTGATGATAGATGTATTAGGCTGGGAATGCGGGGTCTCTATCTTGTTATATTATTACTGTTTTATGTAATCGAATAATCTACAGACGATTGTAGTTCATCCATGTTTTTAGACAATAATTCGGTATATGTTATGCTCATATATGAGCCATCAATTGTAGAAATGTATCTCTTACATTATTAATGCCATATGATTTATCTGTCTTAGTTTTTCTCGCATAAATATCATTGATCCCCCGTGATGATGTTTCTGCGCCCAGATTGGTCTTGTGCAGATACTACGCCTCTTTCCTCAAGTATCTCAATTAGTCTGGCGGCCTTATTATATCCTATGCGTAATTTCCTCTGGAGATAGCTGATCGATGCCTTTCTTTCTTTGACAACTATTTCGTATGCTTGGGAGTATAATTCTGAATCATCGCCCAGATCATCTTCGCTCATACCAAATTCATGATTAGGTTTTTGCAGCCCATGTTCACTTCCGTCTTTATCTTTATCTATTTTTATGTAATCTGCAGGCATCTGAGACTTGATCCATTGGACCACGTTTTCTACGTCTCTGTCAGATGCAAATGCTCCGTGAAGCCTGATCATTTCTCCTGCCTGAGGCATGAATATCATGTCGCCCATGCCGAGTAATTGTTCTGCACCTGAGCATCCAAGTACAGTACGACTGTCGATTTTTGAGAAGAGCTTAAAGCTTATGCGGGCTGGGAAGTTGGCTTTTATTGTTCCTGTCACAACGTCTGTAGATGGTCTCTGGGTTGCCATGATTACATGTATTCCTGCAGCTCTTGCCAACTGGGCCAGCCTCTGTATATATGCGTCTATCTTCTTTCCAACAGTTAGCATGAGATCAGCTATTTCGTCTATTACTATTACGATATACGATAATTCTTCTTGATTTATATATTTCTCCTCGTAAATTGGTTTATTGTCTTCGTCAAATCCTGATTGTACTTTGTATTTTAGAAGATCAGGATTGCAATCTTGCAAGGACTCTTTGACCTTACTGTTGAAGCTTTCTATGTTTCTTACTGATACTCTTGACATCATATCATATCTGCGATCCATCTCTTGAACGGCCCATCTTAGGGTATTTACTGCGTTTTCAACTTTCGTTACAACTGGCATTAGGAGATGCGGGATGTTGTCATAAACTATTAACTCAAGCATCTTTGGGTCTATCATTATTAGCCTACATTCATGCGGTCTGAATTTGTACAGGATTGACAAGATTAAGCAGTTGAGAGCTACGGATTTACCGGATCCTGTTGTACCGCCAATCAGGAGGTGAGGCATCTTTGTTATATCTGCTACGACAGGTCTACCAACTATATCGACGCCAAGCACTATCGGTATTTTTTTAGTTTTTTCTTCATTAAATTCGCGTGATTCAACAAGTGTTTTGAATGACATGAATTGGCGTACCTTGTTTGGAAGCTCTATACCTATTGTTTTCTTCTCTTGCATAGGCACGATTCGTACAGATTTAACTCCAGCAGCCCTTGCTATATCGTCCATGAGGCTTATGATGCGGGATATTTTGATTCCGTTGACGGGTTGGAATTCGAACAATGTTACAACTGGCCCTCTTTTGCATGAAACAATGCGGCCGTTTATATTGAATTCCTTCAGAGCTTTGATTAGGTCGTCTGTCATATCAACGTATTCGCCTGGGTTTTTGTTTTGTACGTCTTGCAGTAGCTGTGGGGTTGGCAACTGATAGCTATCCTGCTTATCAGTGTTGTTCTGTTGTCTATTCGATTTTGTACTTTTGATTTTATATTGATCTGATGTTTGTATATGTTGTGTATTTAGGCTATTGTTTGGTGCGTTCGGTTCGTTGTGTGTATCATGCTTTGAGTCTGTGTGTATTTCGACTGGTTCATCTTCTCCGTCTCTTGTGAATATTTTATGTACTCGTGCTTTTACATCTCTATCTCGTTTTTTGAGCAATTTAAATACTTTAAAAATTAATACAGACGCTATTGCGAAACTTATACAGCCAACTATTATGCATTGTATAATATAGTTTGTAATCCACATCATAAATACAAAACCAGTTATACCGCCTGGGTAAAATAATCTTTGATTAAGGTCTTTTATACAGAATTGCAGTACAAGGCTTGATGCGCATATGCATGATATGTATGGTAATAATCTTGTATTCTTATGCATCAATCTAAGTATTAAATAAGTCGGGAATAGTATGCTGCAAGTATATGCGCCATAACCGAATAAAGGCAGGAGAGATATATTAAGAAAATATTGATTCATGCAGGGAAGATTATAAAAAACAACAGCCTGACTTGCAATTACCGAGATAATAAAAACGCTTAATATGATCTGTTTATTTATTTTTTTCATTCTGCACCAGAAAAGAATTACGCTTGAACATTAAATACTATGATCTTGCATCTGTACATTTTGGAAATGTATTGTTGATGTATTGCAGCCATCCATCAAGTATAAAGCTGGCAGATAACATATCTATATTTTGTTTGCGTTTATTATTACTCATGCCGATTTCTTTGCATACGTGAAGCATTGCCGAGGTACTCAGTCTTTCGTCCCACAGTACAACACTGCATAACTCGTTCTGGCATTTTGCGGCAAACTTTTTTACCTTCTCGAGTTGCTTACCGCCTTCTTCTCCTCCGAGGGTTATTGGGAGTCCGATCAATATTACTGAGACATTATTTTCATCTACGATTGACTTGATTTTTTGAAATCCTGTACGACTTTCTACTACGGAATATGGTGATGATATGATCCAATTGATGTCTGATAAAGCTAATCCAATTCTTTTATCGCCATAGTCTATGCACAATACTCTGCTTCTTCCTCTTGCCGCAACTATATCTTCGTAGTTTATGTCTTGGTTCATTAGAACAATCCGGGCATTCCTGGTATAGGCAAATTGAACTCAGACATTGCTTCGGAATATTTTTGTTCGGCCTTCTTTTTTGCATCGTCGAAGGCGGACAAAATCAGGTCCTCGAGCATTGATATGTCATCCGGATCAACAACATCCTTAGATATTTCGATTTTTTTCATGTTGCCAGAAACTGTCAATGTGATGTTTACCTTGCCGGCTGCAGTACCGTTGACTTCAACGTTCTCCAGTTCTGATTGTTTTTGTGTCATTTTTGCTTGCATTTTCTTTGCTTGTTGCAGGATCTGTTGCATATTATTCATGTTTTTCTCCTTGTAAAAATGGTTTAGATTGTCTTAGTGATTCCTCGACTGCATTTTATCATGATTGTCGTGATTCTCTCAAGAGGGGTTGTAATTAGAGCTGTTATACAAAGCAAATACCATTATAGAATTAATCATGTTTTGTATAGTATGACAGTGTAATAAAATATTTTATCATACTGATTTTGCAAATAAAGGTTCTGCCAATTCTTATAATTACAATCCTTGTGCTAAAGCTTCAATACCAGGCAATTTATATCCGGCTATGTATTCCAAAAATGCTCCACCTGCCGTACATATGAAGCCAACCCTATCTTTCAGGTGTGATGGTATCGACGCTACAGTCTCCCCTCCACCTATTACTCGCGTTACGCTACTTAGTTCGGATATTTTTGTTGATACAGCGACAGATGACCCGTTGAAGTTTGCAAACTCGAAGGCTCCGATGGCTCCGTTCCACATTATTGTCTTAGATTCCTGAAGTATGGAGCATATTTTTGATACAGATTTTTCTCCGATATCAAAGCAAGCTTGCGATTCTGGCACTTCGTCATACAGTACGCCTTCCTTCGTTATACTATCGGAACACATGAAATCTATTGGCAATACTATATTAGACTTTGATCCTTGAATTATTTTTTTGGCTTCTTCTATAAGGTCTTTCTCTACCATGGACTTCTGCATATTCTTTCCCTGCGCAGCCAAAAATACATTTGCCATTGCTCCACCAATGACTAGATTATCTGAGATTTTGGAAAGTTGCCTGAGTGCGTCTATTTTTGTTGACACCTTGGAACCTCCTATGATTGCTGTGTATGGACGCTCTATTTTTTGTATTATTTTTTCTAGTTCTTGTATTGTGTTTGTTAGACTTATGCCTGCAAAAGACGGGAGGAGCCTTGTTATTGCTTCGACTGATGCGTGGGCCCTATGCGACACGGAAAACCCATCGTTTATGTATACGTCTCCAAACTTAGCAATTTGTTCAGCGAAATGTATGTCGTTCTTGGTTTCTCCTTCGTAAAACCTAAGGTTTTCTAGAAGTATTATTTCTGCATCCGGCAGACTATTTATATCGTATATATCTTGGGGAACAAACGTAACGTCCTTGTTTATTGTTGTTTTTATTGGTTCTAATACGCGTGAAAGAGAGTATTTGTCTTCTCGTAGACCTGCTGTTGGCCTCTTGTAGTGCGATATTAACACGATTCTTTTTACTAGTTTTGATGCGGCCAATACTGTATCTTTGATTGCTTCTATTCGTGAATAATCCTGTATATCTGATGGTATATTTAGGTCGCAGCGCACTATAGCGGTTTCAATGTTATGTTGTGATGCGTACTGCAAAAAGTCGTCAAACGTTTTGATTTTCATTGTTTTTTATGTAGTGATACGTTTGATAGTATTTTATCATATCTTAAAGATTGTGGTTTACTGGGGGATGTGTGGGGAGGGGTGTGGCAGTTGCGTTTATTTTTGAATGAAGATGCAAAGCAAATCTTGTTGCAGAAAGAATGAATATATGTAGCAGTTTTGTGGTATAATTGAATTGGATGAATGGTCGAGTGGTTTAAGGCACCGGTCTTGAAAACCGGCAAGGGGGCAACTCCTTCGTGGGTTCGAATCCCACTTCATCCGCCATTACCTTGAATTAAATTTTTGCTTCTTGAATTTTGGATACTGTTGCTTTTTACCTTTGTTGTATTAATGTATTAAGAGACTTTTCTGTATATATTTTTTTTCTTAGTTTTGAATCAATGTGATTTTTTATAAATCTTAATAATTTTTTTGCCCCCCCCATTATGTCATAAGAATCCATTAGTCATAACCATTACTCTGTATTGCAATGTGGTTTTTTATCTTTTATGATGTCTGAGATATATTATATGCAAAACCAAAACAAGTATCACAACTGCCTATCTATACCATCTTCAATGAATAATAGAAAAAAATACCAAGCCAAAAAAGAATAAAAAAAACAAAAATAACAAAAAAAAACAAAACATGACATTGTACAGATAATGTAACAATGTCTTATTCTTTTTATTGCATATTTCTTCTAATATCTCTTATCCTTATTTTTTTTACATTTATTGTTTTGTCATCCTATCTGTTATTTGCTGTATTTTGTTTTTTTATTGTTTGCTATTTCTATTGTTAATAATTGCTTGAATGCCATTAATCATATTTTGTATTTTGCTTGTTCTTTTTTGCTGGTCGCTTTTGTCATCCACAGGTGCGTTTTGGAGCGTATTAATGGCTCTTTGTAATATATCAAATGCATCATTATTACTGCTTTGTGTAAGAACTTCTTTATCTTTCAATAAGTCTATGATATCCACAATAAATGTGCCTATATTTGAGTTTGTAATGTATTGTTCTGCAAGACTTTCAATAGCAAAACATAGATCATTATATGCGTCTGTGTTAAGTAGTCCTTTTTTGTATTTTATAATACTAATCAAGTCGTTATGTATTCCTTGTCTTGTTGCTTCATATATTGCTGTGTTATTTTTATAGTGGAGATTATTTAAGGCACGAGCAATATTACCAAATACCATTTGGTCCTCAGTCTTATCTTTGTGTTTTTTGTCTTTTATTATATTAATCAATTCTTGAGTCATTTTTACTTTGTATGGCATATATGATATATTTTGTAAATATATGAGATTACATAAAGTGCAAGCAATATCACTAATTGCTCCTCTTGTAAGATTATATTCGTGTTTTTTTATAATATCAATCAATTCTTGAGCCATTTTTACTTTGTATGGCATATATGATATATTTTGTAAATATATGAGATTACATAAAGTGCAAGCAATATTACTAATTGCTCCTCTTGTAAGATTATATTCGTGTTTTTTTATAATATCAATCAATCCTTGAGTCATTGTTACTCTGTTTGTTATATCTTTGTGATCTGGATTGACGATATTCAATAAAGCACCAGCAATATTCTCAAGTACTTGTTCTTCACTCAAAAATTGTTTGCTTGCGTCTTTTATTTTATTAAACAACTCCTGAATCTTTTGTATTGTGTCTTGTCTATCTCCTGTATCTTGATTATTCAGTAGATTCCTCGACTTACTAGAATCATCAATAAGTTGTTGTTTTTTGGTCGTTTCTTCTTCTGGTTCTGGGTATCCACTGCTGGACTCTGAATTATTATCTGGTAATTTCTCATCTCTACTTTTACCGTATTCTCTGCCTCCTGTATTTTTATTATTCAGTAGATTCCTCGACTTACTAGAATCATCAATAAGTTGTTGTTTTTTGGTCGTTTCTTCTTCTGGTTCTG
>CANBDL010000039.1 GCA_947367345.1 uncultured Alphaproteobacteria bacterium
TAAAAGCACAAGGCGTTAGTATTGAAATAATAATGAACTGCACAAAGTTGTCTGAGGAGGAGATAGAGAGGTTGTAGGGCTGATGATAAACATTGTTGTGGTGGGTGCTTATGCTGCTGAGGCGATTGGTTGGAACATGGCAACTTATACAACAATAATTCAAAAAAGACTTGAAGAATGTGTCAAGTTATAAAAATTCACATAGATTGCTTTTTACCCAAAACACAAAAAACAAGATACTCATCAATTAATTCAATGCAGTTAACATTTATGCTAATCATTCAACAATTAAAATTATAGATAAGATGCTGTATCTTCTTTTTGCCCATATTTTGCGGCAAATTTGCAGTACAAATTGAATTTGGCATTATGCATCTAACGACAAACCACATTATTTTTCGCCGAAATCGTTGAGCCACAAGCACGCAACACAATCATCAATACGACAATCAACAAGCATGCCAAATAAATGCATCTTCACAATTTTCGCGCACTTTGATGTATAGAGAGCATAATAACTAAAATAATATAAATCTTTATGTATCAGAGATATTAAAAAATATTTACAAAATAGTCGAATGCTTTAATTTGCCTTCAATAACAGCCCTAAAGCAATCATCCTCATTCATGTTAAAAACCTTGATCTTTATCTTGCTGTCCCTAGCCATAAAGAAAGCCGCCTGGTCCATGATTTTTATGTTTTTTGCTATAGCATCTGAATATGTGATCTCAGAAATATGAACGGCATCTTGATACACAAGAGGGTCCTTATCATACACGCCATCAGTTTTTGTTGCCTTAAGTATGAGACCTGACCCTGTATATTTAGCGCATATCACAGCACATATATCAGTTGAAAAATACGGGAGACCCGTCCCGCCTGCAAAAAAACTCAATCTAGAGCAGCAAGACCAATACTGAGAATAATCCTTTGTAGATACGGTACCATAGCTTATAGGCTTTGGAGTAAAAACATCGCAAGAAACGCCATAATCAGATATCAAGATTTCCGATAGATATAGCGCGTTAAGTATTGTCGATATCATTCCTATCGAGTCCGCAGTTGTCTTGCGAAAAGCAGTAGCATCACACAAATTTGCATGATTCTTTCTAGAAAAATCTCTGCCACGAATGATATTGCCCCCACCGACAACAACAGAAACATTATCACAGAGATCCAATATGGAAACTATTTTTTTGGCTGTACCAGATGCCCTATATATATCGATACCGCCGTCCAGAGCAGAAATAGACTCTCCAGACAATTTTATTACAATGCCGCCATAATTACTCATAATCTACTTCAATAAAGACCCAACTTCCTCAGCAAAGTTTGTCTCAACCTTCTCTATCCCCTCACCAAGTACATACATCACGAAAGAAGATATATGAACTTTGCAATTGTGTTCTTTATTAAAGCCAGCAACAACGTCCTTTATTTTTGTCTTCTGGTCTATTGCAAAAACCTGCTCCAGTAAAACAATTTCATCGTACAAGCCCGATATACGACTTTCAGCCATCTTGCTCGCAACTCCATCTGGCTTCCCCATCTCTTTTGCTCTCTCAATGATAATTGCCTTCTCTGATTCTATGAGAGAAGATGGTACATCAGAAACAGATAAGTATTTAGGTTTCATTGCCGCAATATGCATAGCGATCTTTTTGCCAAAATCGTGAATTGCAGAATGATGGTGGTGGTCAATACATGATGCATCATCAGAATCAATCGAGACAAGAACACCTATCTTGCCCATGGAATCCTTGACCATACCATGTATATATGTCGTCACTATACCATTTACAGATGTCAGAGATTCTGATCTACGTATAACCATATTCTCCCCGACAACAGAAATAAGCATATTTACTTCTTCCTGATACTTCAATCTTACAGACTCAATATCGCTGTTTTCCAACGAATAATTCGCAACGCCTTTAACCAAAGAGAGGAACTGTTCATTGCGAGCCACAAAATCCGTTTCTGAGTTAACCTCAACTATCGAAGCCTTCTTTTTGTCATCGGATATCGCAATACACACCAATCCTTCCGCCGCCACACGATCAGATTTTTTAGATGCGCTCGAGAGGCCTTTTTTACGCAAAAGCTGTATAGCGGCCTCCATATCTCCGGAAGTATCGACCAAAGCTCTCTTACAGTCCATCATTCCGGCGCCAGTTTGCTCTCTCAATGTTTTTACAAGTTGAGCTGATATCGTCATAAAATTCTCTCCCAAGTATAAAAAATGTATAAGTAGATTATTCCTGCTCTACAGGCGTCTCCTGTGATGCGCCAAGATCAATGCCCAACTTCTGCATACCCTTCTGCATACCTTCTATTACAGCACTAGAAAACAAATCACAATATAAATCTATTGCTTTAGTAGCGTCATCGTTTCCAGGAATAGGATAAGTGATATTATCCGGGTCAGAGTTTGAATCCACAACAGCAACGACGGGAATACCAAGTTTCACAGCCTCGCCTATAGCTATTGATTCCCTTATCGTGTCTATAACAACGAGCAGGTCAGGCACATCGCCCATCTTTACTATTCCACCTATAGCGCTTTCTAATTTTTCAAATTCCCTCTGGAAACACGATATTTCTCTTTTTGTATACTTATCGCTCTTGCTTATCATGCCCTCAATTGTCTGCATTTTTTTGATCGACTGGCTGACTGTCTTCCAGTTTGTCAGCATTCCGCCAAGCCACCTATTATTTACATAGTATTGACCACACTTGATTGCTGCAGCCTTAATCCTTTCTGATGCCTGAGACTTAGTTCCAACAAACAATATTCTTCCATTGTTTGATGATACATCACGTATAACATTTATTGCATTTTCAAGCATAGGAACAGTAATATCAAGGTTAATAATGTGTACTCCGTTCCTTTTCCCAAATATATATGGAGCCATTTTTGGGTTCCACTTGTGGGCAACGTGCCCATAGTGCACACCAGCTTCCAGTAAATCTTTGATTGTAAAATTGCTTGACATGATCTTTGATCCTCCGATTAAACTATACCCACAAGGCGACAAACTCAATCATCGGAATGCCAAGCGGGCAGAAATAAAATTTAAATACATTCTACCACATTTTGACTAATATTTGCTAATCACACAAATTTTGAAATTTTATTTTGCGCATGAATTTAAAGCCTTATCCAACCTCTCTGCATAAGAAATTACTAACTTTACATTTTTGATGCGTTTTATATAGTTTACCATTGTCTGTAACTCTTTATTGTTGCGATATAAACCCAAAATATATACCACATTATTAAATGTTACAATTTTAAAATTCACGGACTTTACTCCCTTAGTTGTAATTCCGGCGCTCTTACACATATAAGTCGTCTCACAATCTATTCCAGACTGTACCACACCAAGATGACCGCCCTCTTCTATATGGTTTTTGACAATCCTGACTCCCCTTATCTTCCACACACAAGATTCGAGAGCACCAACATCTTTTTTTGACTCAACGTATCCGAGAAGTAATACTAATCCATTATTAACATATACGTATACACACCTAGATTCTTTTTTGTATTTATCCCTAAACATTGCCAAAATCTCTAGCTTAATCCTTGTATCCGTAATACTGTCTCCGACATTTTTATCTCTGTAGACTAAGTAAGAAACAGTACCCATGGCTCCACCACATAAAATTATCAGAGATGTGGCGAGCCAGCAGCCAGACAAACAAAAACACAAACTAATATGCAATATAATTCTCGATATAAAACGCATTCTCAACATGTTCAATTACACCATTATATATATAAATAACATCTATACGATATTCTTCGCCTGTATAATTATTAATTAAGCTTAAAAAAGCCATAGAGATTCTTCTTCTCTGTCTATCGCTTATACATTCATATATTGTGCTACCATCCTTCCTATATTTTACTTCAACAGCAACAATAGTATTTTTGTACTTGCATATTAAATCAATTTCACCGTACTTCGTCTTCATCCTCCTGGCCAATACATCATACATTTTATCAGATAAATATTCCGCAGCAATATCTTCGGCTTTAAAGCCCTTGTTGTACGAATTAATCATGTTATTTGTGTCAGGATTCATAAAATACTCACAACGTTTACAAATGTATTATCGCACATGTTATCTCAAATAACTTGAAGTCATATACGATTTTTGATAAAATACCTTTGTTATATGCATTAGTTAATTTTCGCATAGGCATCATCAGCATATAATGCCTGACAACAAACAGCTAGGTGAAATTGATATGAGTATTGGCTTCGAACAATTCCAAATGCAAGATAGACCAACAACACCATTAGTAAGCTTCTCCCCACCAAAACCAATAGTAATAGTTGGTCTCATGGGATGCGGGAAGAGCAGCATAGGGAAAAGACTGGCAAAAAGATTTGATATACCGTTTTATGATTCTGACCAAGAAGTTGAAGCAGCTGCTGGATGTTCCATCGTTGATATAGACGATATCTTTGGTGATGGAGCAATGGAGTCTGGGGAGTACAGAGTTATCAACAGGCTCTTGGCTCCACCAGTGAAGGTTATTGCAACTGGATGTTTTTCTTTTATGAATTCCCAAGTAAGAGAAAGCATCATGCAAAATTCTATATCGGTCTGGCTTAAGGCAAACTTGGATACACTATATCAAAGAGTTATCGGAAGAAAAGATAGACCAATGCTCAATGACGGAAATGAAAGAGAAACCATTAAAGAAATGATGGAAGAACATTATCCTGTGCTAGAACAAGCTGATATAACTGTCAATACATATGACGAATCTACAAACATCACAGTTGATAGAGTTATAATAGCTATCAGTGAATACATAAGACAAAACTATCCTGATTACAGAATATTAAAATCAGTATAAAATGATTGCAAAAGAGCTGGACTCGATAATAAGCCTCATATCCAGACTACCTGGAATGGGGGAAAAATCCGCCACCAGGATAATAATACACCTCCTAAAACACAAGTCCTCAGTTCTTTCTCATCTAATAGAGTATCTCAAAATAGCAAGAGATAATACGAAATTTTGTAAAATATGCCACAATATAGACGTAAACGATATCTGTTCAATATGCTCAGATAAGCGTAGAGACAAAGATACAATATGTATAGTATGCGACATTACTGATCTCTGGGCAATAGAAAAGGCCCACTTCTTCAACGGCGTATATCATGTTCTTGGCGGGAAACTATCGGCGATAGACGGTGTAACACCTAGCGACCTAAACATAAATACATTGTCAGACAGGCTAGCGTCTAAAAGCGTAAAAGAGGTCATAATAGCAACCAGCGCAGACATAGATGGCCAAACGACTCTCTTCTACACACACGACCAGATTAAAAGCTTTGATCACGTAAAAATAACGACGCTATCTCACGGAGTCCCTATTGGCACGTGCTTTGAATATCTAGATCAAAATACAATCATCACAGCCTTCAATAGGCGCAGCGAAATACAATAGCAATATCGATGCACCATACCACATACAAATATTAACTATCCATATCACAAAATATAGGCAACGAACTTTCGTTTTTAATAACTAGCTAAATTATCATGACACTTCCGAATTACAGGTGTGTTTGTGCAACATAATCATATATACGAAATTATTGCAATTCAATTTTTAATATTCGGAGAGAAAGACAGCTAGCTGTACCAGAATTTAAAAAACGAAACGAAATTGTTATCTTACAATTTTTCTATCAATGTTTTTTATCTTGATATCTAATGCTGCGGCTTTGTGAGCAACAAGCAATCTGCATAGAACACAGATGAGAATCAGACCAGAATACGGGTATGCACACTCCAATCACAACTGCAACACCAAATCAAACATCTAAGCAACCAACTTTCGTATATTCAGCGATATATCTTCCCGTAGCACAATCTCTGGTTGTTCGTTCATCTTTTTTATATTCATCGTTAACTCTAATGTATCGGTAGCAAGGCATATCTTGAGCACAAACACTATCATATTTTGAGACTGTCAACCCCAAAAGCCCTAACATCTGATACAATATAACCATATTAGTTATATGGATCAATAACA
>CANBDL010000040.1 GCA_947367345.1 uncultured Alphaproteobacteria bacterium
AAACAGCACAAAAACAAAAGAAAAAACCAGAACACAAGAAAGACATCAACATCACATATCCTCTAAATTGGTTTGGTATATTTTGATCATTAACTCATCTTCTGCTTCAATTGTTTTGTACTATATATCTAGTAGCAACTAAACTATATCAACAAAGGAGCAAGTTAACAACATAATTTATATTCTGCAGAGAATATAAAGTCTGGTAACGTTCTAATTCCCAGTGGCTTAAGCACTCATCTCCGCTAGAGGTTTGACTCGTAATACTCATAAATTCGTAGTTCCTCGTCTACATTTGGTATCACTTATCGAGTTCGGGATGGGATCGTGTGTGGCACATCTGCTATAATTACCAGACTATTTTTGTTACACATTCTATTTCATTTATATATTCTAATACTTTTAACAATATAACTTATGTTATGCTTATTGTCAGCATTGAATTCTATGTATGGAATATATACCTTAACATCAGCCATTACTTATCGCCTCAATATCTTCCTTCGTAAGCCCAGTACCCTGCATTACTTGTTCAATAGATAAGCCCATAGCTAGGAAGTTTTTAGCAGTCTCAATCTTCGCATTCCTCTCGCCCTCCTTCATACCCCTCTCAACACCAATCTCTATTCCTTCCTCTCTGCCAATCTCTATTCCTTCCTCAAGCCCTTCTTCTTTTCCTGCATTATAATTAGCTGTTCTGTCTGATTTTTCTCTCATGGCTTGGCTGTATTCAGCTCTTATGTCTGGATCACTGCTCATGCCTCTTAGTTTGTCAAATGCTTTGTGTATTGTGTCTATATCGTCATATTCTTGTGGCAGGCTAAGTGGGTTGGTTAGGAATGACATCCAGGCTGAGAAGCGATCTAGTTTTACTTGTACTTCATCCTGTGTTTTGTTGTGTGTGTTTTCAAGTTGCTTTATGTAGTTGGGTAGCTTATCAAGTTCTATAATTATTATTCGTTCTTTCTCTGATGCTGTTCTTATATACATACCCTTCTCATCGTGCAATGCCATCTTTATTTCATGTGTACAGTTGTTTAGATCATGGTAGAGGTTGGGCTTAATAATCCATATGGATATTATCTGTGGCATTGTCTTGTAATCTTCACCTTCGTCAATTGATCTAGATCTATGTATGGCTTGGTAGAATAGCATTCTATCAATAGAGTTACCTAAGTTAGAACATTGCATCTCTATGTTAACAATTGCAGTACTGTCGTTAATATCAGCTAGTATATCAGCTCTTATGCTCTTACCATCTTCAGTTCTTTTTTTATGTTCTGTTGGTTTTAGTTTGAGATCATATACATGAGGATTGTCATTGAGAATGGAATTTAGTAGAGATTTCAGACAGTCTGTATTCTCCTCTGAACCGAATAGATTGCAGAATACATAGTCACTTGTTGGAGGCAGGAGGGAGATGTTAGATGAGTTTATTATTGTCTTTGGCATTATTGTAATCAGTATTTACCGTGATTGTGTGTATATTATATCATGACATTCATAAAATTTACGTCTTGAGCTGGCAAGCTTTGTTCCATTGATTTCTGCACCACTCTTTACTGACTCGAAGTGCGGGAATCGTTTATCCACGAAGCCATCACGCCATATGCCACATGGTGTTTGGGATGAGTCAGCTATGATAGTCTTGCTGCTCGACAATTTATTATGTATGCAAGCTGGCTGCAGTACCTCGAAATCAAAGTCATCCACAACCTCAAGATCACAGAATAATATAGCTTCGTCCTTGGTAACATAGGCAGCTGCTCTAGGTACTGGAGTAAAATCCTGCAGCTCGTCCATACGTATGCAGAAGAGCCAGGCTATAAGAGCTTGATCGCATATCAAAGCACAGTCTCTTTGTATGAAGTCTCTAAACTTAGCGAGCCTTTGCTTATGCTCGTTGTAGAAGTGTGATAAAAACAGAATACAAAATATATAATATATCAACTACCAAAGACTAATCACTGAATTAATTGAGATAAAGAGACAATAACATCAATAGATGACATTACTATCTCTATTTTTACAGTCTGTTTCTAATTGTTGCTTTGACCGGTTCTTGATTGCGTATTTGCCTGCATCGTGCCCCTTTGCTCAATAGCTGTCTGCATTGCTGCCATTAGTTCCTCAGGATTCGCTATCCTTTTCGAATGTTGTACATTGTTGCGATGTCAAGTCATCTTTATCGATATCGATGTCATAACCACCTTGAGCATTCTAACCAAACTCCCTAAGCAACATTTGCTCTACCCCATGTTGTGCTAGTGTAACACAATTTGTATATTCTAACTTCTCTATCCCGCCAGCAAGTTCTAATATTTTACCACGAGTAAACCCATATTGAGCTGCCTTTTTGAGTATCAAGTCTCTCATCCATGGTGTTGGATTTGGTGTGTGCTCATTATTTAAATATCCAATGATATTATAGTCACATCCTGCAATTTGTGTTGTGAATAGATACTTGCCATATTCGCTATATAACTTATCTATTAATTGTTCTATTTCTTTGCTTGACCAATTATTTAATTTGCAGTGAGTTACTCCTTTATTTGCACCTGTGCTAAAACTTTCAATACCGCATTTACGTAACTTATCTTTTATTGCTTGTTGTTCTGGAGCTGTATCAGATGGGTATAATTCTGAATATATTTCCATGAGATATTTTACTTCTGGTAAGTCTTTTTTAGCCTGCATGGTATTAGAAACATAACAAGCATGACAAAGACTACTCAAGATATTTGTCGGAGCGCCTGTTATTACGTTAAATAATGCTTTTGCTGCTATTTGAATATCGTTATCTATGCGCCACAATTGTTTTAATAATCCAATGATTTTATCAAAATTACTGGAAAAATCATTAAGATTATCAAAGCAAACCTTGCCTGATATTGTGCCAAAAGCATCTATCAACTTAGTTTTTAATTGATCATCACTACACGATTTTATTAGTTCAATGTATTTTTTAAAATCATCCCCATCGATGCATTTAACCTTGCCTGATATTGTGCCGAGAGCATTTGTTATTGCTTCACTAAAATATATATTGTTATCTTGGCGTGATGTTATTATTCTTATGTAATCCACAACATCTGATACACCAACATCACTCATTTCACATAATATTTTGCCGGCAGGAATTAATGTATTTTTAAAATTATCACCTACATACGATTTTATTGTCCACATAAAATTATAAAAAATACTCCAGCCATAATAAATTCCCCTATTAATACGCTCTACAACCTCTTCCACAGACTCTTCCACAGACTCTTCTGCAATATACTGTTGTATTGAACTAACAAAATCCTGTACTACCCCATCATTCTTAATGTCTAGGCATTCCTTGAATGCACTAGATAGAACATTTACATATTTCGCACCTCTTTGACTCTGTGAATTTACAAGATTATTTCCATTATAAGGTGGTGTATTCATACATCTACACTCCTGCATCAAAACAACAGAATAAATCTGCAGTAATCCGAGCTTTAACATTTTCTTCATAATATATACCTCCGATATTATCTATTAAAATGTACATAATCACTTACGTGATTATATGCACCAATTGCAACACATAACACATACAAGGTCATTATCGTAAATAATAACAATATACGATGATGTGTAATAGTCTGTATAGAACTAATCTCTAATCAATCCCCTACAATTAAAATTGTACAAAACATTTTCACAATGGTCAAGTAGTTTTGATGTAATTAGCAAAAAAAAAAAAAAAAAAAAAATAGAAAATATGTATAGATTTAGATATACATGGATGTGGTTATTTTATGATGAGTGGTACAGAAGTAACAAGGATTGATAACAAAAAAAATCAATTACAAGAGGAGACAAAAAGCAAAACACTATATCTCTAGCTTTAACATATTGCACATATCAAACAGACTGAATGGTGTTAGTAGTATGATTGATTGTTGTTGTACTACTAACACATAATTGAAGTGGCTATAAAATCAATCTTCACAACATAACATGCTACAATATAACTACATACCACATAAAAAAATATGACATTACAACAATGTTCAACAGAGGTTTTAGTCCAACATTAGATAAAGTATTCAAGAAGCTATTTGGTCACCCTGGCAATGAGGAATTAACAAAGAGCTTTATAAACTCTACAGTTGGCGAGAGATATGGTAAGGTAAAGGAAGTTGTTGTTATAGGTACACAATTTAATCCGGTACCTCTTAATTCACCTGAATGTTTCATAGATGTACTATGTATGTCAGAAGATGAAGATCTATACATACTAGAAATGCAAAAGCAACTCTTTACAGGATTTACACAAAGATGTGAAGCCTATGCTGCTGCAACATTCATTGGTCAAAGAATACAAGATTCACTAGAAAAGATGAAGAAGATAGTACCAAATGCTAAATGCTTTGAAACACCTGATTATAAAGATCTAAAGAAGGTAAGATCTC
Source organism: uncultured Alphaproteobacteria bacterium (assembly GCA_947367345.1). Classification (GTDB taxonomy): domain Bacteria; phylum Pseudomonadota; class Alphaproteobacteria; order RUG11792; family RUG11792; genus CANBDL01. Next base: position 4,452 of record CANBDL010000040.1, read on the forward strand.
TTATCATAATAGAAAAACAAACATATGGTCCACTATCCCAAGAGCCATACATATCACATCATACAACAAGATCAGAGCAGACAGATCAATGCATATTTAACTCTATATCATATACGGTGGTACAGTTAGCTAAGTTCAACAAACCAAATGAAAATATAACAACAGACCAAGATAAGTGGTTAAGGTTTATGCAGAAAGGTCCAAGAACATCGGAACCACTATACCACGCTATAGCTGATAACAGCGATATCTTCACTGCTGCATACAACATAATCAAGGCATCATCGTTTTCAGACGAAGAAATAACAGAGCTGGGACTGAGAGAAAAAGAAAGACTAGAGAATGTGGCTATAGCGCAGGATGAAAGAGATGCTGGAAGAGCTGAGGGAAGAGCTGAGGGGAGAGCCGAGGGAAGGGCTGAGGGAAGAGCTGAGGGAAGAGCTGAGGGAATGGCAGTTGGAGAAGCTAAAGGTAGAGAGGCTGGATTAAGGGAAGCCTCTATAGAATCAGCAACACAGATGATAGAGCTTGGCATGGATGATGATACCATAATGAAGTGTGTAAAAATATCTAAGAAGGATTTGGATGGATTGAGGGTTAGCATTAAGCAGAAATAGATACATAGTATAATAAATGAACAACATACATTTAATTCTCTTAGAGATTATCATGATTTATATTATGTTGCCTCATTAAAATGCTAATCTGATAGATGTATATGATAAATTTTAAAATTATAGAGTAATAAAAACCAAACAGCTACTATCTTATTTATGGTTGTGTCGTAGTATTTATATTGTTATTTGACAGTCTTATTACAGTAACGTAGGAATTCGCTATCACTTATCAAGTTTTCGAATGGGAATCGTGTGTGGCACATATAATTACCAAAACAAACTTAAACAATACAATTAGTATTCAAAAATAAAAACCAAAAAACAAATCAAAAGACAAATATAAAAACCAATCAGAATAACCAAATCAGAATAAAAACAGAACAACCAAAAGAAAAAACCAAGAACCAAAAAAGAAACAGCCAGAACACAAGAAAGACATCAATATCACACATCCACTAAATCAGTTCAGTATCGCTATACCTACCGATACATTTCTTTTATATTTTATACATCTGACCATTAAATATTATAAATACAAATCAACAAAATATACACACATATCTGAAGAGTCTGTCTATCCTAGAATATCAAAGTTAGTTCAAACATCATTTAAGATAAACTAACTACACATAAGATGCTTAACAATACAGAATAAAAAACCAAATAAAGAAAAACAAAACAAACCCAGAAAGAACACAAGAAAGACATACCGAGCAACCAACTAGAATATCCACTGAGTAAGTCTGGTATGCCATTTATAAGGCCTGGTAACGTTCTACTTTCCCAGTGGCTTAAGCCCTAGTATCATCGACGCTAGATGGTTTCACTATCGAGTTCGGGA
>CANBDL010000041.1 GCA_947367345.1 uncultured Alphaproteobacteria bacterium
AGGTCATTGTTATTGATCCATATAACTAATATGGTTATATTGTATCAGATGTTAGGGCTTTTGGGGTTGACAGTCTCGAATTTAAAGAACCATTATTTATAAATCGTCCGCAATCTAGCACAATTTCATGAAAGTTGGCGATACCTTCGTTAAATATTGTTCCATTTGTAATGAATGCGAATGAAGCTTTGTCAGAAAGTCCCGAATTACTAATGTTGCTTGTATAACCATTCGACAATATGATGTTTCCTTGGTTATCTATTATTGACTGATATAGTATTGATTTTGAATTGTCTTTTATTTGTAATAGCAGATTATTGTCCGTATTGGATCTACAAATAGAATAAAAAACATCATCTATTACATGATCATATGATTTATATTCTTTAAAAGAATTAACAGGAATTTGATCAGAAAAACATTGATTTTGTGGTATTTGTGGTCTTGTAACATTTATTTCAACAGATTCATTTATTTTGTTTACAGAAATTGCGTAGTCTACATTTGTTTTTTGATCATTAACACTACAATACGATAATGGTCTAAATAAAGCCAACGATAATGCTAAAACTATTCTTAACATAATGCTTGTAGCGAATGTCATACTTATTAGTGCCTATCCACAATGAATGATAGCTGATTGTAGCATGTTATTTGCAATTAATACAAGATAATTGACTGTAATAAACGTTATGTGAATTACAGTCAAACTAAGTTACGGTTGGCAGAAATGACTTCATAATTACGTATGGGCATACATATGCATCTCACACACGCAATATAAAACTATAAAGTATTACGAGTTCTTTTCAACCAATTCACAAAGAAGTCTCACGCCAAACCCCGTAGCACCCCTCTGAGACAAAGATAAATCAGCTGTACACCATTCTGTATATGCTATATCTATGTGGGCCCATTTTGTATCTTTGGTTACGAAGTGCTCCAGGAATTTTGCCGCAGTGATGCTTCCGCCACCGTTGCCGCTTCCAACATTCTTTATGTCTGCGATGTTTGATTTTATGTCTTTGGCGTATGCCTCATGCGTTGGGAGCCTCCATATTTTTTCGCCAGTCTCTGACGAAGCGCTACAAAGCCTATTGCATAGATCGTCATCATTAGAGAATAATCCGGCATACTCTTTACCGAGAGCAACTCCTATCGCCCCAGTCAGGGTTGCAACGTCTATAATTACTGCTGGTTTATACGTTTTCCCAACGTAAGATATAACGTCAGCCAAGACAAGCCTGCCTTCCGCATCTGTATTGTCGACCTCTATCGTTGTACCGTCAATTGCAGTAACTACGTCTCCTGGTCTTTGGGCTGTACCGGACGGCATATTCTCCACAAGGCCTACGGCGGCTATGACATTGCATTTTGTTTTGTTGGCCGCCAATGCTCTTATTGCCCCAAGTACAACTCCTGAGCCAGCCATATCGCCCTTCATCTCAGCCATATTGTTGGAAGGCTTTATGCTTATGCCGCCAGAATCGAAGGTTACCCCCTTCCCGACTAGAGCTATTTTATCAACAGATTCATCTGTAACATACTCGCATACAAGTGTGTATGGCTCCATGGAGCTTCCCTGTGCTACTCCAAGCAGTGCGTTCATGCCTAGGTCTTTCATTTGTTGTCTACCGAGGACTTGCACTTTTATTCCAAGTTGGTTGAATTCTGTAGTTACTTTATCCACGATAGTTTGTGGGAATACTACATTGGCCGGCTCGTTGACAAGGTCTCTCGTGAAGTTGACCGACTCGCATATGTTTCCGAGTTTGTTGTATAGGCACTTGTCGTCGTCTATGTTTTCTGATTTACAATGTAATTCAGATATTGTAAACTTAGCCTTTTCTTTTTTATACTTGTCAAATACGTACGACTTGAGAGATATACCGGACGAGATATATGCGTATGAGTTTGGATGGTCTATGTCGCTCGAGACGAAGATTTTCACTCCGCATTCCTTGTGTTTTTTTGATATATTGCCGCATGAATCCGATATTGCCGTATAGATTGCTCCGCCCAGTTTTTCTATGCTTGCCCTATTGACTTTATTTTTTTCTCCGGCTCCAATGACGATGATTTTTTTTGCGTCGCCATCCAAGTATACGTCAAATGCCTTGTGTTCCTTGTATTTGATATCAGAGCACAATGACGATATATGTTTGGCATACTCATCTCCGCATATTTTTTGGAGATAATCGTTTGCCCTAGAAATATCGTGGTTAGCTATGACATATATATATGCGTCAGATGGTATCGTATCACAGAAAATAACGTTCATATTGTTGAAAACCCAAGATGTTTATACGGTTATTGTATCAAAATATCGTTTGGTAAATAAACATTCAAAATCTTAACGAAATTTTCATATTATTTTTGCAGAATATATGTATACAAGGAGAGCAGAAGCTCACAGGACAAATACATATATTAAGGAGACAAGGGAAAATGCGGAGCAAAAACAAGAATAATATCATTCATTTATTCGAAAATAAACAAGTCTCGCCGAGAAGTTTTATGAGGTTGATAATATCAAATTCATGCGTCAAAATGCAATGCATAGATAATGCGCAAATTGTAGATGACATGTACGTTAACATAGACGAGGCTTCCGTTGTGGTTCATAAGCTTCGTAGCATGAGGGGGTGGTCGCTTGAGTTGGTATTGAATTCGTCTTCGATATCCTGCAAGTGTCCGACATATAATAGTGTTGTCTTCAACAAGAAAATTACCTTGGCTCCATATACAAAAAGACTTACAAACACAACATTGTGTAATGAATACAATAGTCTTATGAACATCTGCGATCTTTATTTAAACAATAAACAAATTAAACTTATCGATTCCATTCATTCATTGCCTAATTCAATAATATGTATGACTAGCTGGCCGTCTTTTATAGTTTCCAATTATTTTGAAAATTTCCCTGAAGATCGTAATCTTTTTAATTATTCAATTTTTATTCTTGATCGCGAACAATATTATGAAATAATTTGCTATAGCAACAGTGATTATATAATGCTTTACAGACGAGATGCAGTCAGCAATGACGGTCATAAAAAAATTACGGGAAATATAATTGAGGCACTCCTTGAGACCCAGAACATTACAATAGAAGACATAGCAATATACGTTGTAAATGACAATGTGATTAATAATTTCGTAACACAAGTTGCCGTCGATATGCGTTTTTCCGGCGAGGGCGGATACAGAAAGATTTCAAAATAAATGCTATAATGACAGGGTATTTTTTTAAATAAAATGCCAAGATGTTGAATTGTTCTGTTTGCGTAGATTCACGATTAGTAACTAAGGGAGATATTTTTGTTGCGATAGACTGTACTTCTCTTGCATCAAACGTTAGAGACGCAATAAACAATGGTGCCGATATTATTTTCGTAGACCACAAGAACAGGGATATCGTTGGGCTCCTCCCGGATCCAGCTTGGATGGGGTCTATATGCTATGTAGATGATATAAGGTATTTCGCGTCACATATTTATCGCATGTTTTATAGAAGGCAACCAGGATGCTCTGTAGCGATTACAGGAACAAACGGCAAGACGTCAAGTGTAAAATTTTTGGAAGCAATATGGAAGTATTGCGGATATAAATCTGGATCGATAGGTACAATAGGCATAAGCATAGACTGTAATGTTGTTCAATATACCAAAAATACAACACCCGGCCCAAGCGTTTTGTACAAGATGCTAGACAATATGTACGAACGAGGAGTGACGAATGTTGCTTTTGAAGTTTCAAGTCATTCGGTAAGACAAAAAAGATTTAGCCACGTTAATATTGATCTTGTTGCAATAACGAATATAGCTGAGGACCATATTTATTACCACAAAAATCTTGATGATTATCGTATGTCTAAGCTTGAGCTCCTGGATTTTATTGGTCAAGACAAGTACGCAGTAGTTTCTATGGATGACGAGAGAACAATGCGGGATGTTATCAAGAGGCATAGCAAGGTTATAACGTTCGGTATTTGTAGCGATGCGTATGTTAGGGCCAACAATGTTTCCTACGATGATTCCTGCGTAAAATTTAATCTTACAATTGGTGATGTGTCACGATATGTTGAGGCTCCTGTTGTGGGGGAATACCAAGTCAAAAACATACTTTGTGCTTGCTCCTGCGCCATAGCAACTGGATGTAAAACGAACGACGTGTTTGATTCTATTGGATCTTTACCAAAGGTATCAGGAAGAGCTGAGTTCGTGACAGAGCATAACGGAGGAAAGATATTTGTTGATTTCGCCCACAATGGTGATGGCCTAAAGAATTGCCTCAAGTTTTTCAGGTCAATCTGTTATGGGAAGCTCATATGCGTCTTTGGGGTATCCGACAAGGACTACGAGATAAGATGTAAGCAGATGGCTGATAGCGTGTCTGAGTATTGTGATTATGCGATAGTTACCGACGATAATATCGACAACGAAACAAAGAGAGATATCATTGCCGACATGATCTGCAGGGAACTCCAATCAGAGAAGCATACATATTGTAGCGACAGGTTTTCGGCTATTCAGATTGGCGTCAGTATGATTGGCTGCGGAGATATACTAGTTGTAGCTGGCAGGGGCCCAGAACCAAAGCAATTGGTTGGCGGCGTTGAGATTGACTTCCGCGACAGGGATAAGATTACAGAAATTGTCAATAAGCTTTCTTTGTAGGTTTGTATAGACATGCTTTATCCCGTATATTCATTTTCCCCAGCAGTATCTTGCCAAAATACGCCAAAAAATTATACAATTTATTGTGGTTTTTATTTTGCGCATTTCTATGTTTAAGTGGTTTTTCCAAAAGGGCGTAAGGCAGGGTATATTTTGGTCTTTTATTGCATATCTTCAATGCGCATTACAGGACGTGTTTATAAGACAGCTTAAAGAGATAGGCACGTCACTGCATATGTCTGAAATAATGTTTTTCAGATTCTTATTTTCTCTTATGTCAATATTTGGCGCTATGTTAATATTTGGCAAGTTACATCTTATGAAAACCAAGATACACGGCTTGCATCTTGCTAGGGGCTTACTTGGATCTGCGATGCTGACTCTTGCTGCTATGGGAGTTATGGAAATGACCCTTGTGGAGAATAGCGCCATACTATTTGCTCAAGCCTTTGTTACTATAATAATAGCTGTGTTATGGCTGAAAGAGAAAGTGAATTCAAGAATATTTGTTGCTTTATTGTTCGGTATAGTTGGCGTATTGTCGATAGCATTTGCCAGCGGAGTTGATGGTATATCCTGTAAATTCAATTACAAAGTATTTATACCACTGTCCGCAGCAATACTGGCAGCAATTAGCTCAATACTTATCAAAAAGATGACCCTCCTTCACGAAAACAAATGCACTATGTTGTTTTACTTCGCTCTTTATACGACAGTAATATCGTTTATACCTGCCCTGTTGCATTGGCAAACGCCGAATCTTCACGAGCTATTTTATCTTTTGATGTATGGCGTTGGAGCAAACCTCGTGCAGTTCTTTATATTCTTGGCGTATGAGGCAACAGAAGCATCCAAGATAGCGCACATGCAGTATACCGAGATACCGTTTTCCCTAATGTTCGGATGGATGTTTTTCGGAGAAAAACCATCTCAGATGGTGATAGTTGGAATATTGTTTATCGTACTTGGTGTTGTAGTTTCATCTAAAAAAGATAAATGCGGGTGCTGCTGAAGTCGAAATATAATACGTAATATCAGAAATTAATGTTGTTTGCCGGTTATTAACCCTTCCTTAACTATTTCCTGTCATAATATAGTCAAATACAAATGCTATAGGGAGTGTAACAACATGTCAAG
>CANBDL010000042.1 GCA_947367345.1 uncultured Alphaproteobacteria bacterium
ACAAACATAAATCGAACACAAGATCATCTCATAGATCCCAAAAACGATGTACTATTCAAACTAATGTTTGGTAGAGAATGCAACAAAGACCTAACAATACATCTACTAAACTCTGTCATGGAAGGACTAACAGATCCTGTAGAAGACATAGAATATCTACAGAGTGAAAAAGAGGTTGGCATCATAGTACCTGGATCGGCAAGGGTGGATATAAACTGTATTACGAGGAGCAAGCATAAATTTACAGCAGAGATGCAGCAGTCACAGAAGGACTTCTTCATAGAAAGATGTATGGTTTATAATGCCTTGATATACGCTGCCCAGAAGGATTCAAACAAGGAGAAGACATACTTTGAACAGTTACAAAAGAACAAAAACAAGTTCTACAAACTAGAAGATATACAAGACATACTAGAAGAAACACAACCATTTGAAACAGGATATGAGAATGTATATCCATCAAGACTAATAGGCTTTTTAAACTTCATACAATTCCCACATAGACCAGAGCAACATGTATCACATTACAGGCTACAGGAGATAATATCAAAGACCTATGATATAGACCCATTCTCACTTACATTCATTGAATTCCAGAAAAAGACATACAACAAGCCAGAAGACATAGAAACAAACCTAGACAGATGGATATACTTCTTTAAAAACTCCACACTTGTAACAGTAGATGAACTATTCAAATACATAGGTAAAGACAAAGCATTTGACAAGGCATACCAACAACTAGAATACAACTCCTACACACCATCAGAAAGAAAGACAATAGATGAAGCAAGTGATGCACTCTCATCATTCAAAGGAGCAATGAACATAGCAAGGACAGATGGGATCGAGAGGGGGAGGATGGAAGGAAGAGAGGAGGGAAGGCATGAGGCTCAGATTGAGATGGCGAAGAATTTGCTCAAGATGAATGTCTTAACGGCAGAGCAAATAGCTGAGGCATCAAAGTTAAGTATCGAGGATGTAAGAGCATTGAAGGAAGAGCGTTAGATGTCTCATGATTCTGACTGATTATTGTGTAAGATTTTGCAAGAGAACTGTTAAATGGTAATAGAATACAACAACATGCCTTAGTGCCAAACAAATACATCTTATTGTGTTTATGGGATAATTAAATGACAATATTCTTGTTGTAATTTTGTTTATTAGATATATCGCAAATCGTCCTGCTGCATGATACACCCTTTGTGGACATCTCTATTGATTGTAGATAAAATGTTGTTTTGTTTTTTGCGTATTTTTTTGCTTAGTGTTTAATCAATTATTTTGAGTTAGATATCTTTTACAATGTGTTTTGTTAAATTTGACAATCTTTATTCTTCATTTTTACCATAAGAATCTATTAGACATAACTATTACCCTGTATTGCAATGTTGTTTTTATCTTTTATGATTTTTGAGATATGTTATATGTAAAACCAAAGCAAGTATTACAACTACCTATCTATACCATCTTCAATGAATAATAATAAAAAACAAAACCAAAAAGAACAAAAAACAAAACAAACATGACATTGCTCAGATAATGTAGCAATGCCTTATTATTTTTTATTGTCTATGTTCTCTAATATTTATTATTTTTTATCATTTTTTTACATTTTTGTTTTTGTCTTTTTTATTCATTCTTGCTCATATTCGTCTTGTTGTTTTTTGCTTGATTTGCTCCTTACCTGCTGTAATAATTTCTTGGATGGACTTAATTATATTTTGTATTTCTTTTTGTTGTGCACTACTGTATTTATTATTTGCGATGTTAATTGTGATGTTATTAATGGCACGTTGTAGAGTAGATAATGAAAATCCATCGAGGTCAAAAAGACGTTCTGAAGTTTTATTAAATAAGAGTATGATATCTTGTATAGATTTGCGTATATCATCGTTGCTAAGGTATTGTGTGTAAAGACCTATAATAGTCAAATATAAATAAGTACGTGCTTTTTTGTCAAGTAGTGTTAGTGTGTCTTTTATAATACCAATCAATTTTTGAGCAATTTCTTTTTTGTCTGCTATGTCTTTGTTACCTGAAGATAGTAGAACCAGCAAAACACAATCAATATTCTCAAGTACTTTTGTATTAATCTTGTCTTTGTTGTCATTTAAAATACCAATCAATCCTTGAGCAATGTTTCCTCTATTTTCTATGTCTTTGTTATCTGAATATAGGAGATTATTCCACAAAGCATCAGCAATATTCTCAAGTACTTTTGTATTAATTATGGCTTGTTTTTGTGATTCCGCTATTTTTTCAATCCATTCCAGAATCTCTTGTGCTGTTACGCCTTTTTCATTACTCACATATTTATATATAATGTTACACAACATCTGAGAATCATTACAAAGTTGTTGTGTTTGTGCTTCTTCTGCGCCGCCTGTTTTCTGCTCTTGTGTACTCAATGTATTGGCATTAACTGATGTATTGTGTAGATCCTGTTTTTCGTTAGCATTGCGGTGTTCTGATGATACGTGTCTACATTCGCCATATTCTTGTACTAGAGCTGAGCAATTAACCTTAACTGCTGTTCCATATATCAGTATGCAAGATATTACCTTATTGGTCATTGATATTTTTGATATCCATGTCTTTTCTTTTGTTTTTGTTGTCAATGATCTTTGTCTTTTGTTTGTAACCATTTTATAATCCTCCATAAATAATGTTTAGCTTCTTTGTGATGTTAGCACTACAAAAGCAAGATAGAAGTACTGCCAGACAAGAAGAAACGTGAGCTTTTCTAAAATACTTTGCGATAAAACCTGTTATGCTTTCTTGTTTGTTCTGCATAGAGTATTAGTATTCATATCTTTAATGACGCCTCTGTAATATTAAAAACACATTACACATGAATTATAGCATATATGATTCTTATATTGCAATATTGATGTGATAGAATATATGATTTATACTACAAGGTATGAGTGGCAACATAGACGTAATAGAAGAATATAACCGGGTGATGGAAAGGAGCATCAGTTCTAGCAACGAAATATATAAAGATTTTGACTCTGGAAAAGATGTGGAGCTAAAATTGGCATTGAGTTAGGATGTATAGAGGCGGTCAAACATGCTTTCAGGAGTGGAGTAGACATAGAGGACTGGAAGCATCAATTTCCGGCATAACTGTTGATGAATGGAATGAGGTTATTAAGCATGAGTAATAATAATAAGCGTATTAGCACGCAATTCAAGTGGTATTTGTGCATCGTTCTTGTTGCAATGCTTTTGTGTATTAACAAAGCGGCTCTGAATGCAAAAACAAAAACAGATTGCGATGTGGCTGGCCACGCCATAACTCTATGCAAGGACAACAAAAAGCACGATGAGTTGTGCAAATATTTATCCGAGCGAGAACGCTTTGTGGATGTGTTGTGCAATTGCAAAAATGCAGATCAAGCAAAGATTATACTCAACTCATTATCAGACCAAGAATTGCTCGATCTACTATTGCAAAGCTCCTCACCTTATGACTCCAGAATGATATACAGTATTATCGTTAGATGCCAAAACATTGAAATCGTAAAGCTTATACTTAATCGCCTAACAATAGACAAAATATACGACATGCTATATGAAGATGGATGCGGCTATGCTTCACCTAGCGAACCTTATTCCAAAAATTTGTGTGAAATTATTGTCAAAAAACTGCCGGCAGATAAGTTATACAAGCTACTCGAGTGTCATAACAAAGTTAATGGTTGGTCAACCTTTACATCATTATTGTGCGATTATTACCCAGAAAAATACGAGTATCTGCTCGATATACTGCCACAGGAGAAGATTGTTGCATTACTTTGGCAAAAAGATAAAAATAATAATGCAAGCTTTAATACCATTTGTACATACGGTAAAACCCATATACTAAAGACAGCAATAAAGCTGCTCCCGTCAGGAAAGTTGCATGAATTCCTTGGTGACACATGTAGTTTTGGGAAGCTGTCAATCTCTTTCATATATTTATGGCGTCAAGAATACGACAATGTAGAACTCATAACAAAATCCCTTACAAACGAAGAGTTTTTCGCACTGATGCAGAAGAAGGACCAAGATGGTGTGCCGAGCTTCTGCCAAATACTTGCGAACTGTGTGAGTAATCAAGTAAATAATATGAAGATAAAGCTCTTGTTGGATCATGTAACCAAGGATCAGGTATATAAACTGTGCGCACAGAAGGGTCGAAGAGGTATCTCCAGCTTTACACATATTTTTACTTCATGCGAGAACAATAAAACAATAGAGCTGTTAACGGACATATTAACAAAAGAGCAAGTCAAAGAACTACTTACAACACAAGAATCAAAGAATATGACAAGTTTTGAGTTCATAAAAAAGAACTGCAAGAATAACAAGAGAATAGAGCTGTGCAAGAGTTATCTTGGCATCAAATAACTGTAAATATGTTCTTGGTGGCAATATGAGTGCAGTAATACCAAAAACCTCGATTAATGCTAAAATATCATCAGTAATATATATATATATTCGTAATTTATGTTTAATATAGTTTTGGTCGAGCCGGAAATACCTCAAAACACAGGCAATATAGTACGTACATGTTCTGCAACTGGGGCCAGGCTTCATCTCGTCAAACCTCTTGGTTTCTCGGTTGAAGATAAATACCTCAAGAGGGCTGGCCTGGATTACTGGAGCGACGTAGATATCCGATACTATGAAAACTCAGACGATTTCTTCTCGCAACATCCAGATGCGACCAGTTATTTCTTTAGTACCAAGGCTCCAATGTCATATACGGAGGTCAGCTATAAGCTATGGGATTACTTTATATTTGGTAAAGAGAGTTGCGGTTTGGGTGAGGATATACTTCGCCCAAATTATAACCGTACTGTGCGTGTACCTATGATCGGAGACACAAGATCTCTCAACCTATCCAACACGGTCGCCATAGCAGTTTATGAAGCATGGCGCCAGAATGGTTTTGTTGAGGCAAAGATGGCCGGCGATTTGGATTGTTTATAGTTTGTTAATAAGTTTTTAACATCTGCGTGATTATAATTTTTGAGACTGTCAACCCCAAAAGCCCTAACATCTGATACAATATAACCATATTAGTTATATGGATCAATAACAATG
>CANBDL010000043.1 GCA_947367345.1 uncultured Alphaproteobacteria bacterium
AGATGGTAGTCATATCTGTGCATTTTTGGGATGCTTGTTTAGTTTTATGGATGTTGTAGTTAGATGTGGAAGGTGTCAACATATAAAAACAGAAGCCACAGCAATCATAATGTGATTGTGTGACAGATATTATTTCTCTTGAATATTCTTCAACCAAGATTCCTTAAATTTTTTTGCAAAATCCTCAATCACAACCTTACTATCTTCGCTTAGATCCCTTGTATTCTCAATCTGGTCTACAACATCAGTTTCAACCTTAATTGCCTTCAAAAAATCATCCTCAAACTTCTTGATCAAATGCGTAGGCACACCAGACAAGATCTTATTTACAGCAAGATAAAGCATCACAACATGTTCAGAGTTCTTCAGCATGGAATACTGCTTCTGCTTCAAAACCTCAACAACTCTCTCTCCGTGCATTAACGCATCCTTTGTTGTTTGATTAAGATCGCTGCTAAATTGAGAGAAGGCCGCCAACTCATTGTATTGAGCCATATCAATTTTAATGTTACCAGACACAGATCTCATGGCCTTGGTTTGAGCAGCAGAACCAACACGGCTTACAGACTTACCTATATTAATTGCCGGCCTCACTCCATTGAAAAACAATTCGGTCTCAAGGAAAAGCTGACCGTCTGTGATGGAAATAATATTCGTAGGTATGTAGGCCGAAATATCCCCAGCCTGAGTTTCAACTATCGGTAAAGCTGTTAGAGAGCCAGAGCCCTTCTCATCTGACAGCTTAGCAGAACGCTCCAACAATTTTGAGTGCAAATAAAATATATCGCCTGGGTAAGCTTCTCGACCAGGTGGTCGACGCAACAAAAGAGAAATCTGACGATATGCAACAGCGTGCTTTGAAAGATCATCGTACACAATCAACGCATGCATACCATTATTCATGAAGTATTCGCCTATCGAACATGCTGTATACGGTGCTATATACTGCATTGCAGCAGAATCTGACGCGGACGCAACAACAATGACAGTATAATCAAGAGCGCCCTTCTCCTTCAGTGTTTGTACGATACGAGCAACTGATGAAAGCTTCTGCCCGATCGCGACATATATACAATACGTTTTATCTTTTGCTGAAACCTTATCGTTGTAGGACTTCTGGTTGAGTATTGCGTCAATCGCTATGGACGTCTTCCCTGTCTGACGATCACCTATTATAAGCTCGCGCTGACCACGACCTATCGGAAACAACGCATCTATAACACGTATACCAGTCAACATCGGTTCATGAATAGATTTGCGGTCCAATATTCCAGGCGATGGATTATGCATCTTGTATCTCTCGCAACAATCAAGTGGCCCAGCAGAATCTATCGGATTACCTAGCGCATCCACAACTCGACCAAGAAGAGACATCCCAACATTAACATCCGAAATACGATTTGTGCGTTTTGCAACATCCTTCTCGCGAATCTTTGTCCAGTCACCAACAACGATTGCGCCAACATTATCTGATTCGAGGTTCTGAGCTATTGCAAGTATCTTTGTATTTGTTATCGATGATTGAATCTCGATCCACTCCCCAGATTTTACATTCTCAAGACCAAAAATATTCGCAATCCCATCGCAGACCGATGTAACATAGCCTATCTCGGAAACCTCTATCTTGGCAGTAAAGTCATCGATCTTCTTCTTCAGAACATCAATCATCTCTGTTGCTTTATTTTTCATAATACGCACTCCTCAAATATTCATACAACTGATCAAGCTCGTTTCTGACTGACATATCTATTTGGTTTTCATCAGTTTTTATCACTATACCAGCAATAATGGATGAGTCCAAAACATATTCAGCATCTATTGTTTTATTATATTTCTTTGCTAATTCGTTCTCGAGATTCGTCTTCTGGTCGTCAGCTAAACCAACGGCAGAAACAACAACACATCTCTGCATGTTATTCTTGCGATCGCACAGGAGACAATACATCTTCTTGATTGAATCAAACATTCTGTAGCGACCATTATACACCAAAACCTTCAGGAAGTTTATAAATTTAACATCCATAGACTCCTTCATCATGTCAAATATTATGCCGATACTTTCGAAATATATATGCGGAGACAACAACATCCTGTGAACTTTTTTGTCACAAACACGCGAAAACACGTCAAAGTTCTTCAGAATCGTATCCGTATCATCGGCTGTAGACTCATACAAAGCTTTAGCATACACGCCAACTATAGATGTCGCTATACGATCTAGATCCATCACGGCTCCGAATCTGCATCTTACGTGTCAATTTTACCATAAATTCTAGTACAGCAATAATACTGCAGCACAGTTTTCCAACCAAGCCAAAATGAACATAGCGCAACACTCTTGCAAATCCAAGGATACAAAAAACAACGATTATAATTTTTATGCTATACATAAAATATATTGTATTCTCTCATAAACTTATAATGAAAAACCTTGTCATAGTAGAATCCCCATCCAAAGCAAAGACAATAGAGTCATACCTTGGCAAAGATTTTAAGATAATCGCAAGCTATGGACACATATGCGATCTTGCAGCAAAATCCGGATCCATTGACACAAACGATAATTACAAAATGCGGTGGGAACTCACTACAAGAGGTAAAAAGCAAGTCGATGAAATGAAGAAGCTCATCAAAGACTCTGATGTATTGTACCTGGCAACAGACCCGGATCGTGAGGGAGAAGCGATCTCTTGGCATGTTGTTAACGCTCTCAAGAAAGAAATCTCACACAAAGAAGTTAAGCGTGTTGTCTTCCACGAAATCACCAAAAATGCTGTACAGGAAGCATTCAAGCAGGCGCGCGACATAGACCAAAATCTCGTTGACTCATATCTGGCAAGACGCGCTCTGGATTACCTATTCGGGTTCTCTATTTCTCCGGTTTTGTGGCGCAAAATGCCTGGAGCCAAGTCAGCTGGACGAGTACAGTCTGTCGCCCTGAGATTAATAGTTGAACGAGAAATAGAGATACATAACTTTAAACCACAAGAATACTGGTCAATACACGGAGATTTTTTATCGAATGGAGCAACTATTTCTGCCAACCTCGTTGAATATGGCGGAGAAAAAATAAAAAAACTAGATATCAAAAACGACGAAAGTGCGACTTCAATAATCGAAAACATAAAAAATGCCAAGTATAAAATAGAATCCATATCAAAAAAACAAGTCAAAAAGTCTCCGGCTGCCCCATTTACAACATCTACACTACAACAGGACGCTGTGCGCAAACTTGGGTTTTCATCAAAAAAAACAATGCAGATCGCTCAAAAGTTGTACGAAGGAATAAATATAGGAGGATCAACAACTGGTCTTATAACATACATGAGAACCGATAGCGTAACACTATCAAATGACGCAGTCGATGGAATACGCGGGTATATACAAAGACATTACCCAAAAGAATACATGCCGAACAAGCCGCGCATCTATAAAACCAAAAGTAAAAATGCCCAAGAAGCTCACGAAGCTATAAGGCCTACAGATTTCAACAAGGCCCCACAGGAAATTTCGGGTTACCTATCTGAAGACGAATACAAGCTATACGAATTGATATGGCTCAGAACCATTGCATGCCAGATGGAGAATGCCATTATAGATCAAGTTGGTATAGATATATCATCGGACAAATGCGTCTTCAGAGCAACTGGATCTACAATAGCATTTGACGGATTTTTAAGAATCTACTCCGAATCCAAAGACGAAAAAGACGAGGAGCATAAGCTTCTGCCAAAAATGAACGAGGGAGATGAGGCTTCTCTTCAAGATATAAAGAAGAACCAGTATTTTACTCAGGCTCCACCTAGATATAACGAGGCCAGTCTAGTCAAGACTCTTGAAGAACTTGGGATAGGTAGGCCGTCAACATACGCTAGCATAATCAACGTTCTACAAATCAGAAAATACGTTGCTCTGCAGAAAAAAAACTTCATGACTCAAAATATAAGTTACCTTGCAATATCTTTTTTAAAGCATTACTTCGCTACATACCTTGAGTATGATTTTACGGCCAAGATGGAAGAGGACCTGGACGATATAGCGCAAGGCGAACAGGGATGGTTGAATGTAATAGATGATTTCTGGAAAAGACTAAATAACGCTATAGATGAGACAAGTAATTTAAGAGTTGCAGATGTTATAGATACAATAGAAAAGGACATAGGCCAATTTCTATTTACAGATGACTCAGACCGCAAATGCCCAAATTGTGAAAACGGTGAACTACATTTGAAATTCAGCAGATTTGGGTCTTTTCTTGGCTGCAGTAATTATCCGGACTGTAATTACGTCAGACAAATCGGTAAATCCAAAGAAGAAGATAGCAATGACGAAGGCGAAGCCAAAAAACAAACATCAAAAGAACTTGGCCAAGATACAAGAACAAATGCAAACGATATTATTACATTAAAACACGGACCATACGGCCCATATTTCGAATGGTCAGAAAGCAAAGACGCAAAAAATGCAAAAAAACCAAAACGTGTTTCTGTACCTAAGTTTATAAAAGATTTCGATATACTAACAGTTAACAATGCAATAATGCTTGATTCTCTACCAAAAACTCTCGGACAATATAACGGTACAGATGTTATTCTATCAAGCGGCAGATATGGTCCTTTCATAAAATGCGGCAGCAAGAACTATAAAGTACCACAAAACGAGTCTTTCTTGAAACTAAACATTGAAGATGCAATAAAAATTATTGAACTATCTAATACTTAATAATGTGCAAAATATTTGACAAAAGCATTGAACCTGGCGATTGACTCATGTTTGCTATGAAAGTTATCATATCAAAGGTTATCATATCAATAAAACAATAATACAGTACCACAAATGGACCCTACTTCAATACCAACACATACTCAAATAATTAAATCCTGGGGCCCCCCCCCCCCCCCCGGGCCGAAGCGAGGAAAAGACGACGGGTAGTTTGTGGGGGTGGGGGTGTTTTTGGGGGGGGAGGGTGGAAGGTGTGTGGGGG
>CANBDL010000044.1 GCA_947367345.1 uncultured Alphaproteobacteria bacterium
TTTAATGATACGGCGACCACCGAGATCTACACCCTAGAGTTCGTCGGCAGCGTCAGATGTGTATAAGAGACAGGTATGAAAGCGTTTATAATATTTACGCTATAGCGATTGGATTGACGCCAACGTATGTTCTGTTGTCTTTTCCTTTCTTGAAAAACACATTACCGTCTACCAAAGAAAACAAAGTGTGGTCTCTACCGATTCCCACATTGTCGCACGCTTTATACTTGGTGCCTCTCTGTCTTATTATGATGTTGCCAGCTAAAACATATTGGCCGCCAAATTTCTTGACGCCAAGCCTTCTGCCAATCGAGTCTCTTCCGTTTCTCGAACTACCACCAGCCTTTTTTGTTGCCATGTCTTTTTACTCCTAAAAAACAATATCTTATTTTTGATATATTGTTACACCACAATATTTGATATCTTAAGAACAGTCATATGTTGTCTATGTCCATTTTTACGTCTGTAATTGTGGCGCCTAATCTTTTTAAAGACGATAATCTTTTCGTTTCTTTTCTGCTTTAATACAGAAGCTTCTACCTTCGCATTTGCAATATTAGGTGTACCGAAGATAGTTTCATTTTCAGTTGAGACAAGAATTACATTGTCTAAAACAACCTTCTCGTTTTCTTTGTGGTTGAGTTTTTCAACTTTAATTACGTCGCCTGGTTTTACGCAATATTGCTTACCACCAGTTTTAACTACTGCAAACATCTTTCCAAACATTTTAATTGTATGACACTGATAATTTTCTCATGATAGTGCATTCCTTGTCAAGATAACCAATTATCAAACAATTTCTAAGATAAAACATTAATTGAATGTATTAACTATTTTTTAATCCTTGTTTTATACAATTTATCCATAAAGGCTATGAACAAATATTAAGGTGAGGCGATGACTATGCACAAATATAACAACAAAAAAATAATTAATAAGCAGTGTCTAATGCATTGTATAATGACCGCTGGGGCTCTTGCTGGTAGCTCGTTATATGCCAATGAAAGCAAAATTGGGCAAGATGTTCCATGTAGTCTAATTGGCATGGATATGATGAAATCATCCGAAGTAGGTAGCATAAATAAAGATCTTGAAGATTGTATGTCTGCACAGCAGCAAAGTCCAGATAATACAAATCATATGTCCTGTAATATAAATCAAAACAATGATAAGGCGTTATCTATAAAAGATGTGGAAGATATTAAACAAAGAAATAACGATAATTTTGAGTCTTTATTGGAGTTAGTTAGTTCGCGGCAAGACACACAAAAAGAATCAGAGCAAAACCAAAAAAAGACAAAAAACGAAAACAAAAGCAAAAGCCATAAAAACAAACAAGCCGAACAACAATCAAATAATGTAATTCAAAAATTTTGCGATGAAAGAGAGAACAATAAAATAAGTTACAGCGCGGAAAAGTGCGCAATGTTTTTGCGTGATTTTTATAAAAAAGGTCAGAATAACGAGAGTATAAAAAAAGATACAAATACATTAAATGCTTTTATTAAAATACTAGAAGAGATGGATGATGTAAAAAATATGCCTGAACAAAAAAAATGTTCTTATATTATTGAAACAGTTGATTCTTTTGATAAAGAGAATAAAACATATATTTCTAACAATAAAGATGCACAAAAGGGTGTATTAGGTACTGTAAATTATGTTAATGACATGATGCAAGCATTAAGATTAAAATCACGGATCTATAGCGACGGAAATCAAGAACACGAAAAAACCAAGAGTAGTGATGGTAATTCGCAAAGTAGTAAATCTTACTATGATTGGGTTGTGTCTGGATTAGCAAAGGAACATGTTAGCAAAGAACATATAAAAACATTTTTTTCTCTTTACGATGTATATGATAGGCTTGGATCTGTGATGTATATATTATCGCAAAGTGCAGATGGAGCCGGCAGTTCACAAAACAAAAAACCAAAATCTGCTGATCAGGGGGGTGCCGCCGTACAAAATTTAGATGTGGCAAAGAAAGCATACTTTAATTTATTATCTAATGCCATCAATTCTGGTGGAGCACTAATTGCAAATGATATAAATATTTTTAAATGTCTTTTTGATACGAAATCAATAGATCAAAATAATACAGATTTAAATACTATGCGGTCAGAGATAGCTGAATACTATGAGACTGCTATTAAAAATATTGGCGCAAACCAAAAAAATAATTCTCTTAATAAATGTTTTTTGATTGATTCTTTGTCTCAATTATGGTTTGCAGATTTATTAACTAGAAGCAATAATATTTATGATTTTGATTCTCTCTTGAAATTTTTTGTTAATATGGGGCCCGGCACACAAATAGAAGCGCCAACAGAAATTAAAAGCTTGTTCACAGAATATGAAAAATTGCGGGACAGTGATGCTGATTATAAGTTAGCGAAATTATTAGTAACATTTTCAAATTCATACATAAATGTTCTGCAAGCGAGTAGAGGAAGCACATGCCGTAACTCTTTGATATTAAATAATGCAATAAGTGATATATGTAATGTATATGAAAAAATTAATTCACTATGCAGTGGCGTCTCCGAAAATGATTCAGTCATTGTAAAAAAATTAAAGAAATCTATAAATGATATTGTTGATAAGATATGGGATTGTAGTCTTACCAAACAACGAAAGTCAGAAGATAAAAAATATTTTCTAGAATTTTTTAAAGATCAAATTAAGATTCATGAGAACAGTGGTGGCAATATAAATGATTTAAGCAAATGTTTATCTGGATTTTTTAATATAGATTTTCATAATGACAGCGCTAAACTTGCTGTATTAGACAATATAATGTCCTTATATATTAAAAAAGGTACGGTGGAGCAGAAAGATAGAGATTATTTTAATAGTATAATAGACAAAGTATTGGATCAACGAGTCCATAAAAAGCAAAGCGCGAATGCATTGGAGATAGATAAGTTTATAAACGCAATGTCTTCATTTTGTGCTCATAACAATTATACAAAGTCTATTGTATCTTCAACAGATGAAGCAAAAACAATGATTCAGGAAATAAGAAAATGCGAAGCAGATATAATGAAATTGATGGGTGGCGGCGCTAAAAGTTCACCAGGAAATGAAGACAGTAGGGGTAAAAATAAGAAAACACAAGACAAGAATGGCAATGATTTCTTATCAGACAACATGTTGAAGGATATTAAAAATACAATTGCAAATGATCTTGTCGTATTAGGTTCTACTTTGTCGATTCGTGGTGAAGCAAATTCTGGTATATACGACATGATTAATAAAAAAATGAAGCAGCTATGTGTTTTGAATATGTTTGGTGATGGACAACAACTCAAAAAAGCATTTTTCATGGATTATATTTTGGAAGTAGATAAAATATTCCAAGAGATCAACCATAACGGTTTGACTCATAATTTTCTTGAAGTACGGAAAATTGATGGTGCGCAAAATCGTGAAAATGAAAATAAATATGATTATTACAGTGAGCAAAGTAAAAAAGCCAAGATAAATGATAATGGTGGTAGCACTGGAAATCAGAAAGGTGGTGCAGTGGGTCAGCCAGAGAAACGCGATATAAGTGATCCGTATAAACGAAGCAATGAGTCGCAAAATGGTGTAGGAGGCAATACTCAAGGCGATGTATTGCGCAATGATGGTTCCAAAATCAATGAGATTGGAGGCAATGCATTTGCCTCATCAAAGAATTCTCGTGGTGTGCCGCAATCAATTACAATGCTCGGCGCGCAATACGTGAATTCTCAGCATACACATAATGCTCAATCTGGTAATGCGCAACGCATAAAAGATGTACACCCTAAGGACATGCAATTAGAATCAATTTGTATGAATGAGTTTGGGGATATTTCTGGTGGGTCATCAGGTATTAATGGTGGAAGTTATTCGTTTTCTCGGGACGACGAATGGTCGTTATCAAAAGTAAATATGAAAATCAAAAACAATAGTGACGGGAGAATACTGTTCTCAGATAGCATAGAGGTTGATGATAATATACAAAAGTTGGTAGAAAATCTAAAGAAGATAGCCAAGTCGCAAAGGTCGGAGGACAAGAGAAGAGAGGCTGCGATAAAGTATGCGGGAAAAAATAAAAAATTTATTATAAAGCATATTGAGGCAATCAAAGCTTATATTGAGAAATACGAAGAAGAATATGGTGAACTTATATTATTTATTAATGAAATAATAGAAAAAGAGGACGAGCTACATAATAAACGTACAGCTATTGTTAAGCGCCTTGTAAACAAAACAATAAAAAAACAAAAACGTAAAACAAAAACGCGAATAACATCAGTTGTTAAAAAAACCAGTAAGATGAATAAGACAAATAGTACTGGAGCCTCAAGAAAAGTAAAAAAATATGCATACTAGGGGATATATGAGGTTGTGCTTGGTTGTATAGCATTTGCATGTAGGCACCCTCCTCAACTAAGTGCAACACCCAACCCCAACACCCAAATACCCTAAACAACACCAACAGAAAAAACAT
>CANBDL010000045.1 GCA_947367345.1 uncultured Alphaproteobacteria bacterium
GATTTGTTCTCATCAATATACTTCAAAAACCCATCCTCAAGCTTGAAGTATTCCATATCATTCCAAGAACTATGTTTTAACATTTGTCCAACGAAGGATGTATCATCCTTGTACGGATTATCTTCCAGTATTATGTTCCTTGCTAAGTCGCGCGGTAATTGTTTATAGTTTATTTTTATGGTCATTATTTATTGTCGCTCATTCTATCATAACAATACTTTATAAGTCTCTCGCTTAAATCACCGTACTCTTCAAAACCAGGTACAATTATATCTTCTTTATCATCAATTAAAGATTGTATACGCTTTATGGCTAGATCATAATCCTTGATTGCAATGAGGGTCAATATTGCAAGAATTTGATCAAGTGTGCTGTTTTGATATTTCTTATGTACAATACATTGAATTGCATCGTCCTCTTGATATTTCATGTAGTCACAATTTGTTGTTAACTTTATATTACTCATATCATGCATACCGTCAATTGTTCTGTTGTTGGTGCTATATACTTTAGCGGTATTACAATAAAACAGTGTAAAAAGCTCATTATTTATATTACCAACTCTGTAAATTAATTCTGGATCTCTGCATGTAGTTTTATGCTTGTTGTGTCTATAGAATTCTTGTGATAGCTTCTTTATATCTAGTCCAAGTATGTCATGCAGTATATTATCAATTTCGTATAATTTTACTGTACACCAAACATAGTGATAGAGAACGCCTTCTTCTTCAAATCTTTCAAGATCCTGATATACAAAAAAGATAAATACAAAAATACCAACTCTTTTGAACCAAATATGTTGGTATCTTTGTACGTCATTGTCCTCATCAATATAGTTATGCATATCTTGTATTTTGCACATTTCGTCGAATTCATGCTTTATTTTGCCAAAAAAGATTTCAGATCTTTTGCTAGCTATGGTATATTCTATTTCCTGTATTTCTTCTTGTATATCTATTGTCTCGTCTTCTTTATAAAGATGAACAATGCAGTAATATATTACTTTGTCAAGCATTTTAGATATTTTTCTGTCGAAACTTAGGAATGCATTTATATCTCTATAAAAGACATATTGTACTGGTTTCAGATCTACTCTTGCTTGGATCGCTTTGTCTAGAGTATTTTGTATGTCGTCATTTACAATGCATGAAATTAAGTATACAGAGTCATTAAGGTGTCTTGATTCAATATATTCTCGCATAAGTTCTTGTGTATTATATTTGTTCAAAAATATATCTATCTTGTTGTTAAGTTCATTTAAAAAACTACGAACTATATTGTCTATATCATTCTGTTTTGGGCCTTGACTAAATTTATACAATGTACCATCAAAATTTAAATCATCATATATGTTTGCAGAGCTTAGCAATATAGAATCCTCATCTTTTTCTATATGAAACTTTTTAATTTGACTTGCATACAATGATTTATGATATTCCGACTGTATGTTCCAATATATGTCTAACCATTTATCCACTTGTATGTTGCATATTTTTTTATCAATGGATACAGATATTAATCTATTGCCGTTCATAATAGCAATTAATGGTTTTATATAAATGTTATAGCAATCCCTTTTGATACAGACTATGTCGTTATTATAAAAATATGCATTGTAAGATGTGCATTGTTTTTTTATGCTGTCTAGTATATGTTCTTTTACGTATTTTGTGATCATTGTTTCCAATTCCAAATTGTTTATATTAATACTATTCCCGATTTTATTTGTCTTCTTGTTATTTTGTAAATGTCCCAATATCCACTATGATACAGATGATATTCCATATTTCATATACCTACCATTAGAACACCCATATGCTTTCTCTAGGTCGACATTGATATCATTGTTTTCGTTATAACAAGATAACCCGCGATCCTTCCACCATCTATCAGTATGGAACTCTTCCGGTGCTTTTTTATAATCTTTCCAGGATGTCAATCCGTATTCTTCTTTTAGAATGTTAGTCAAGATATTATCAAGTCTTGGTGGTAATTTAGCTCCACAGAATGGACAATAATCTAGAAAATCAAATCCAGCTCTTTTGCCTTTTCTACACAGTATATATGCTCTTATTGTTGGGATTTGTGATAAGTATGTATAATGCTTTCTAAAGAATATCTGCTCATGCATTGCAATACACATACCATATTTTGTATGCTGAGATCTCCATTCGTTCCACCTTGCATAAACCTTCTCCAGCAATTCATCTTTTGTGTATTTGCTTGGTGTTGTACCATTATCGTCATCATAATCTTCTTCTGCTTCAAAATCATCATCTTCATTACAAAAGTATGAATCATCAACCTCATTGCAGTCACTAAACTTGTATTCTGCACTCTTTGTAAATACAGTCTCACCTGTCCAAGGACAGAATGAGATTGGTATTGCACCCTTATCTCGTGCCGATAATATTGCATATGTATCATCGCAAAGATAAATGGAGTTGTGTTTTTTATAGTTCATCATATTACTTTTTATTTGCGATTATCTGATTTTGTATATACTTTAAGTATTTCTAGTGTATTTGGATCTACTTTTCCAATATTTTTCCATTTGCCGTTTATTTTTTGATATTTCTCGAGGTGTATATTGACATCTTTATGGGCTGGGTCAAATCTATAACAGTATTTTCCTTTACTATCAGACTTAACATGGCCACCATATTTCTGTTGAACTTCTTTGATGTTACTCTGTATTTTATCAAATTTTTTACCATTCATGCCTGCTGGTTTTTTGCTTGAAGATGATATTAATTTTTCCCATTTGATGCCAAAATTGTATTTCGTATCTGTTGTACCGGGCCTATAATTAGATACATTACCAGAATTTCTCTTTCCTTCATTATGTTTACTACCACTTCTACCCCCTAATCCCTTCTTACCTCCACCTGAATTACCATGCCTCTTCATCATCAAAGAGTTGCTAAAGGCTTTACCAATCTTGCCTGATAATTTTCCGGAATATGCTCTATGGAATAAGTTGAATGATCTTTCAAATAATGAGCGTAGTCTTGTATTATTGCCAGCAATCCATTTAGCTAATTGTTCTGATTTGTGCTCAAGAACTAAATCAATTATTGCGTCTAGAGAATAAAGTGAAATAGCTTTTAAGAATTTGGTTCCATTTAGACAAAAAGACAATCCTCCTGTTCCAAAGCAACTTGATAATTCTAGGGCACCAAGTAACATATTTCGTACTTCTATTGCACTGAGTAAAAAATCAAATGCATCTATGCTACCTTTTTCTAGTGCCTCTAGAAAGTTAGAATATAGTGTTAGTTCTGATACAACTTTTGCAACAAAATTACCGCTTTCTTTTGCAAATGACTTTATATAGTCTA
Source organism: uncultured Alphaproteobacteria bacterium (assembly GCA_947367345.1). GTDB lineage: Bacteria > Pseudomonadota > Alphaproteobacteria > RUG11792 > RUG11792 > CANBDL01. The sequence continues at coordinate 3,342 of CANBDL010000045.1, forward strand.
TATCATCTTTAATGTTGTCAAATTTTATATTGCTTGTGATATCTAATTTTGTCAATGATTCAACATCAAACTGTTGATCAATCAAATTTTTTATTCCTCTGCTTAATTTATCTATTTTTCTTTGATCAAAATAGTCATATGAATCAGGATTATTCAAAATAGCTAATTCTTTTATAGAATAACGTTCCTCTAGTTCTCTAGATTTGTTTTGTTGAATCTGATGTACTAGATCTGATATAACGTAGCTTTCTTCTTTTTTATCTGATTTATCTAATTGGTTGTTAATGGTTTTTTGATGATTGCATGATGTTATATCATTGTTTTGAGATATATAGTCTTGCCTTGTGTTTCTTGATCTACCAAATTTTATGGACCATGGCTCACTTTTTTTATGGTTGAATATACTTTTTTGTTTGAATCTATTATCAAATGTATTACCGTCATCATGATAGTGATAAGTACTATTATTTTGATTTATGGTTATATTTTTTGAAAGATTAACACCATTGGTATTGAGCTGTTTTGTATATAGATTTTGTAATTCTCTATTATGTGCAATGCCTTTGCTAAATGCTTTAGCGTCTGTTCTTTTGGATATACTGGCGTTAGGTTTGCTGACTTTAATACTTTTAGTTTCCTGTATTTCTTTATGTGATATTCTGCCTTCTAGATTCGAATGAGATTTTTTACCTATTGATTCATGTTGATATGATGTTGCATTACTATAACGATCAACTCCCAATGTCTTCTCAATATGACGATCTATTGGAGTTTTGTAGTTACTACCTACTAGTT
>CANBDL010000046.1 GCA_947367345.1 uncultured Alphaproteobacteria bacterium
TCATTAAAAAATTTTTTTTTTTTTTTTTTTTTTTTTTTTTTTTTTTTTTTTTTTTTTTTTTTTTTTTTTTTGCTAAAACATCTTATATATTTTATATATTCTTGGAATAATATTTATTTATTTTGTAATGTAACATTTTTGTGTTATATACAATAACTACATGTTTATAATTTATATTGTTTATGATTTCTACAATATATGTATTTTATATACAATATCTGTACTTGTAAATGATAAATTGCATTAAAAATTATTAAATCACCAAAAGCCTAAAAAACGACAAGGCGTTTATCAATAACAACAAATCAGCACAAAAGATATTGACAAAACCATATCTTGACAAATGTTATCTTTTGATTGATAATAATAGATATTTTTTGTAGATTGTGTTGTATCAGCTATGAAGATAATTAATATATTTACAATTTGTTTAGCTGTTATATTTGAATCGTTTTTTGGTGTTTTTGCATCTAACGCTATGGAATTTTCAATTGAGAAAATAAAATCTTCAACTGGCTATATATCTGCACCAAAACTTGTAAAGAAAGATTTGGATAGCATTTGTACTGCATTGGAGAATAAAGATATTACCAACGACATGAAAGTACTTCTCTTGATAGAAATGGCATGCTATACCGAGAACGCAGACAAATATATTAATAGCTTGATAATTGAAGCAACTGTAGCAGAAGCAAAACAAAAAGCAGATCTATATGATAAAAGGTATGGCGAATTAGTAAAATGGATAAATTCAAAGGAGGAAAGACTTGGTGAATTCCAAGAAGCATTAGGAGAAAGTAAAAATAGTAACAAAAACTATATTCAGTGTAACATAGACGAGTTCCTGAAACTTAGCAAAAATGTAAAAACAGAAATGAAAGCATACGATACAACAAAACAAGATAATCAAATTGTTACAGTAGATATACTGCGCAAAAAGTACAGAATTATTAAAGATATTGAAAAAAGCGTGGCCAACTTATGGAGTGAATATAAAATAATATTAATAGAAATGAGCAATTTGAATGCAGAATGCGATAGCAATTCCATCAAAAATATGCTTGGTGGACTTAAGGCCGGCATTGAAACGTTGAAGAACTATTGCAGTTCAAAAATCAACGACACATCCCACACAACAAAAGAATAAGTCATCATACTAGAAGAGTGATCTATGATCACTCCACCACCCAATTGTTTTTCGAAGAGTTTATCAACTCAGCACGTTTTATTAATATCTTCATAAAGATCAAATAACTGCGAGCAATCTATAGATAATATACAAAAGGAAAATGGAAAAATAGAAGCCATGATTCTTGTGTATTATTGATGCCAGATGTTGTGTTTGGATGATATCTGTGAATTATTGATAGAATCGTAATGTGCTCATGCTGGTGTTTGTGCAAAATTCATATACATGCGTTCATTTTGAGTGTTTTCGTAATGACCAACAATCAGTTCATAAAAACCATTAAGCTAGCAGTGTCATTTGATATCTTGTATTAACAAAGATATAGATATTTTTCTATATGTAATTAGAAACAATAAAAGAAGAAATACATACAAATATTCCTTTACCAGCAAGTTTAAAATAGTTTTTATATGTATTTTTAGTAATCTGTTTAATTCGTTCAGATCAGCTGTGTATTGCTTACATAGTAGTTGCTATAATATGCTGCAGCATGCAAGAAAGATATGTTGGCTGAATCTTTCTTCTTGCTGTTCTTGGCTGTATCTAGAGATGTATTTGTATTTTTGCTTTTATGTGAGATGGATGTTGCGTTGTTTGAAATATATTATTGCTTCTTTATAATGTTTGAGACATTTTTTTTGTGTATTGTTTATGATATGTTTCACGTGAAACATTTTTTCAATATAAAGATGTAGCAGGAAGATACTGCTGTGAGTTTTTTATTTTATTGTATATCGCTTGAATTCTACTAGTTGTGCAAGTTTTGGTTTTCTGTATATATATTGTGTTGGTATTACGGGTTGATACATTGTTATTGTTTTTCGGGCAATTTGTGCTAAAAATATGTTTCACGTGAAACGTATTCTAAGATGTGTGTTGATATTTTTTTAATAATTTTGATGTTGAGGTTAGATATTTTTGTGTATCGTATATTCTGTTACAATTTTTTATTGTACGCAATTAAAAAATATATTGATAGATCGATTAATCAATATACAATATTTCGCAGATCTGTATGTGCATTTTTTTTATTTTGTTATCTCATTAGTTTTTTAAAATTTATTGCAAAAAATACAGATACTTCTGGTTTGACGCATGTTTTAATATGTTTCACGTGAAACATATTTCTGATGACGAAAAGAAAAGAATCAGAAATTTGTTTTGCTGAGTTTTTGCGATGCAGTTTTTGTTGGTTGTATGGCGTTGTTTGTTTCACTATATATTGTTGTAAGCAGCTCATAGATTCATGTATGACTTTTTTGTTAGCACTAAAACATGTTTCACGTGAAACATCGTAGATCGATACCATATATTGTAAATTTTTGATTTCATCCAGTCTGGTGCTGTTAGAATTATATTTTTAGATATCAGATATTTCTATCAAAACAGGCTTTACAAAGAGAATTTTTGTACAGAATCGCTCGACAAGCGACTTACGTTATTAATATGCAATTATGTTTTCAAGAATCATCTTGCGATAACGTAATTTGTAGAAAATCTATTATATTGCGTTGATTATATTTTGGACCAGTATATCGAGATGTCAAGATACCTGTATTAGATTGAGATTCTGTTAGGTGTGATATTTGTTTTATTTATCGAAAGATTGTATTACTTTGCTAGTTTGATGAGATGCGCAAATTTGTCCATAACAACTCTCACTACCGACTCTAACCTTTTAGCAATATTTTTTGTGGTTATGTGGTGTTGCGAACCAATCGCAATTGCATCATAGTATCTAAAGATTAAGTTTTGGTCTTGCATTTGGCAAACTGTTGCTTCGATTGATTGCGTTATTTATAATGTTTGTGCATTGTTAAATTAATGTATGTGTGCATAACATATATTTGTTGTACAAATGCATTTTTGCTACAGATTGAAAACTGTGTTGTTTTTTTGTTGCAGCTTCACAGGCCGCATATTATAATGTGTCGTGTAAAATTTTGGAATATGATGTTGCAATTCTCGTTAGATGTTTTCACAATACGTAATTGCCTTGATTGATGTTTGGGAATTTATTAAGAAAGATTGAAGTAGGCGTGTTTTGTTGCATGTATGAGTATCTTACTTCCAGTTAATAGCATTAGAGTTTTCTATGGGTTGACTATATAGCATTTATATCTCTTGATATATATTTGTTAATCTTGATAAAGACATTGACTTGTTGAGATAGATTGAAAAATTGTAGCATAACGCTATGATCAGTTAAGCAGAGGATAAATTGAAGGTCGGATTGTTGTTAAACATGAAGCTTGGTGCCAGTATTTCTGGCTTATGCATTTGTGGTAATACATCGTTTGGTTATACATAGAAAACTGTAATGCGATTTGTGTATTACGAGATATTTTGATGTTTTGTTATCTTGGTTAAGAAATAATGTATTGAGGTTTTTGCCTCTAAAGCTGAGCAATTTTCTATCTTAGGGCCAAGACATATTTTTTTTTAACATTGTTCAGATATTCAGAATTATCGCAAATTTCAAGAGAATCGGTTTTTTGTTGAGGTATGTTTTTTGTGTTTGCGTGGCCTCTCTAGCTCTTGTTTTGCTTATTTAAATATGTCGTTAAGTTTATTCATATCCGGGAAGTACCGCCCCCAACTCGGCTGCAACACTCATAAACCCAATCAATCATCTGAACAGATGACCTCCATGCTTAATGTGAAGCCGAGATTATCTGTTTGTAGAAAACTAACAAAAAAACTGTATGATGTTTGGTTAAAAATATGGAGACTGTCCATCATCAAAGCTACAAGCCTAACCATAAACATAACTACCCAATCACAGCTCCAGCTGCGGCATCA
>CANBDL010000047.1 GCA_947367345.1 uncultured Alphaproteobacteria bacterium
TTCGTCTATGGCTTTTCTTTCTGATGGTATGTAGGAGTTGTATTCTAGTTGTTGGTATGCCTTTTCAAATGTTTTGTCTTTTCCTACGAATTTGAGTAGTTGGTCTATTGTTTGTGTGTTTGAGTTTTGGAAGAAGTATATCCATTTGTCTAGGTTTGTTTTTATGTCTTCTGGTTTGTTGTATTGTTTCTTTTTGAATTCAATGAATGTAAGTGAGAATGGATCTATGTCTCTTGTATTTGATATAGCTTCTCGTAGGTGATAATGTGATATATGTTGTTCTGGTCTATGTGGGAATTGTATGAAGTTTAAGAAGCCTATTAATCTAGCTGGATATACATTCTCATATCCTGTTTCAAGTTGCTTGCTTTCTTCTATTATGTCTTGTATGTCTTCTAGTTTGTAGAATTTTTTCTGTTGTTCAAAATATATTTTTTCTTTGTTAGAGTCTTTCTGTGCAGCATATATTAATGCATTATAAACCATACATCTTTCTATGAAGAAGTCCTTTCTTGATTTCTGCATCTCTGCTGTGAATTTGTTTTTGTTTTTTGTAATACAGGTTAGATCTACTCTTGATGATCCTGGTACTATCATACCTACTTCTTTTTCGCTTTGTAGGTATTCTATGTCTTCTACAGGATCTGTTAGTCATTAATTTGATAGTTGTTTGCGTATGTCATATTTTGATTCGATATACAGCCTCTCGTTAACAAAAAGTCCGTTTATTCGAATTATTATAGGTTCACACAGACTATCTTTGTTTGTTCTTTTATTATCTGTTTTTCGTCCCAGCTAATGCGCTTTTTTGTTCGTACTACACCTGCTATTTTTTTTATTTTGTAATTGTGCCACCGTTGTGATCATTCTTGAATACTCTGCCATCTATATTGTGAATTAACATACAAGACTCAATACATACAACATTATATATTAATCTGTATGTCGTGATTTTATTAATTTCATGTTGTGAATTTTTTTTATAATATTTTCAATAATTCTCCTTGTATATCGACAATGTTCTGAACCAGTCATTGTATGAAAACTATTATGTTTTGCATCCATATCATATTATTTGCTGTTAACACCGCATCGTTTAATATATTTACTATTTCTTTACTCAATCAACCCTCAACCGCCAATTGTTTCATTTATATGTTGTTGAAGATAGTGCCCTGACATACGTATCACAGTACCACCATCTCCTCTGTAACTTGTTATTCTATCGCACATGTCATATTTGTTACTAACATCCAATTGTTCTACGTTGTTTACTAACGCCGATATACATTCTATCTTATTCATAATTCTTGTTGCGTTCGGCCATTCGTAAAACAGTATATCAACAATTTGTTTGTATATTATGTTCAATAGACTCCTGTCTCGGTTCAAACTTCGGCAACTGTCTATTTCTATTAGTTTTTCCCAGAATACGTATGCCGCACTTACGATATCAATATCATGTTGAGTTTGAGTATCTGTTTCAAAATGTTTTTTCAAACAATTTACAACTTTCGTTAGCAGGTGCGATATGTATAAGAATATTATATGCATCACTGTGATTGTTTCACAATTTCTGTCTATATCATCCAACTCTTCAATATTAAGTACTGACTTGAATACACCATTCGTTAATATCTTTTTTCCAACACTGGCATCTGCCAAGAAATTCATGCTGCTATCCAGTCCTCTCGACAGCAGTTGTATGTAAACTGGTGATTTTTGAATATTCGTTGCACTTGTTTGTAGCATAAGCAGCATCACTTGCAGCCAATTCAATTGATCATCATTCACTGTTATTATCTTCGCGTCCACCTGTTTCAATATTTCTATAATTTTCTCAGCAATACCATTAACCTTTCCTTGAATTAATATTGATTGTTTGTTGTACAATTTTTTGTCACATATTAAATAGAAAATTTCTCTCAGTTGTTGCGGCTCAGGACATTCTTTAGCTGTAATAGCACTATTTAATTTATTAATTATATTATTGTCTATGTACTCTAACATTGTATAATAATGTGTTAAAACTGTAGTACTTAACTTGCGATTTTTTAAACATTCTAGACATAACTGAGACCAAGGAACGAATATAGAATTAAAAAGACTCTTATTCGTTTTGTTGCTATCATTTATTTTGGTTAATAATTTTACTTTCTTATTACAAACATAAATGGCATTTACATTATTGCTCTGTTCAATAATATTACTTATCTGAATTAGCCTTTTCACCAGATCAGTCGCTTGTTGTAATTGTTGTGGTTTATAATTATTGTTTAGTATCACATTTAACATGCATTGCAAGTTAGCTTCTTTGTTTTGCGAATCTAAATCACAATGTTGATCTGTTTGGACTTTTAACAAGTCGATTTTTTTTAATTGTAATTGTAAAACTATTTGTATTTTGTTCTGTATGATTTGTTGATAATTAGCCAATAACTGCTGTATCTTTTCGTCTTCATTTGTACTATTTTTGTCAGTCCCATAAACATAAGACGAGCTACACAAAGCTATGGTACAGCAGAAAAAGATCGTTTTCAACATTGTTAAAAATGAACTTGGTTGTGAGTTTCTATTTGACATATTCATTCCTCCTAAAAAACGTGAAGATATAAATTATGTTTACATTATTGCAGTGTTGCAGCGTTGCAATCTGTTTTATTCTGAATTACTTTGTTTCACTCGGTAAATTATCATTACTCTGCTTTACTGATATTTTATTGCTATCTCTGCAAATAGTAATAACAGAACAACCAATTATCAATCTAATCTCACCACACAGATTAACTGTATCATATCATTATTATGTACAAGTCAAGTCGTTCTTGTAATTATTACAGACTAAATTAGCAGAATATTCATTCAGCAATTCATCTTTATGGGAAATACGAGATAGAGAGTTATTGCAACAAATTCAACAGAAATAGCATTCATTGTGATATAGCGCACGCATTTTCGGCCTATATTATAGAATAATATCTAACAAAAAAAATCGCAAGATAAAACATTAATAAGTTGTACCAATACATCATAATCACCACTCCAACATTAAAAAAAACAAGATTAACAATAAGAATAAACCTTAAGACAAAACCACGAATGCACAAAGCAATAGAAGAAAATAATTTGTACAAATAGTTTTCATACTTCATAAGGATATACACAAAAACTTAGAATCATAATAAACATAAACAAGAAGACTTTGATTCTCGCCCTAATCCACGAGTATACAAAATAATAAACCAACATTCATGACATCAAGACTATCTCACAATTCTTAATGATAGCGATCCAGATTACTTATAGCTGTAACGAAGCAAACCGAGAAGAGCCTCATTGTAAAACAAAACCACCAGCATATAAACCAATGCGCACAAACTATGTCGCAGAGATTATCATAACCTCCAAGCATGCATTATCTAGATTAGAACTGCGTAATTATAAAACGACTGATGTTTTGATTGAATATTTGTACAAACCACAAAAAAAATGCAGAGCATTCGCATCAAACGAACAACTCTGCATTCTGAGAAATAAAGCAAGAATGAATAAACTACTTACGTCTTGAGATGATATACTTAGTAGTTCTCTTGTTCTTACGGGTCTTTTTACCCTTTGTGCTGATACCCCATGGGGTAACTGGATGCCCACCGCCAGATGTTTTACTTTCAGCCCGTGAGGGCGATTGGGTTCATAGCAACACCACGGACTGTAGGGCGGATGCCAATCCATCTCATACGACCAGCTTTTGAATAGCTGCGGTTTGAGTGGTCGAGGTTTGATACTGTACCTACAACTGCTGTAC
>CANBDL010000048.1 GCA_947367345.1 uncultured Alphaproteobacteria bacterium
AAACCAGACATCACAACTCCTGACCATCTTTCGCCGCCTCAGATCTCCTTCCCTGCCGCCGCACCCACTGCAATGGCATCACCATCATCGACTCAGCAGATGAACCTGAGGAGTACACGGGTCCACAAGAGAGGTCGCACTCTTTTGTTTCTGCTTATGTTATGCATTGCTTAAAATTACCTGCTACTTTATCGTCCTGTTCACCTCTTGGACTCCAAGTCAGGTCCAAATTAATGTTCAAACTTGAGTTCTAAATTAGTTGTGGGGCACATATCGAGGCAGCAATGAATAGTATGTCTGTCTAATATCTGGTTCACCTAGGGTATGCCTATGTTGTTCATCTTGGGTGGGAAACAAATAGTAAAGCAATCATCATCTATTTTTTATTAAATTAAAGCAATCATCAGCCTGCTATCATTATTTTTGGATCCATCCACTGGTTGTTACCATCACTCTAAATTTCTGCATGCTCTCCTTACATAATCTCACCATATTTTTTTCGTATGCATGTCAGATATTGTACACAGTCATGCTGAACATGTAGAGAAAAAGAGAAGAGTTTTGCGCGGCAATACAATGTCATGCAGACATCGCTCCATGGTGGGTTCAATGGCAAACCCTCCCCACCCCTCTCCAGATTGTAATCCAGAGGAAGATATCTGTTCTGAGGCGGATTCAGATGCCGCTGACCAGTCCTATTTACCCCCCAAGGTGTTTGCTCTACCTTGGCATGATGATGTTAGTCATATCATGCATATGTTGCCTTGCAGTGCCTACTTTTGACATCATATATGTCATCTGCTTAGTTTAGACATGTTCTGTAATGCCACCTGTTTAGTTTCTATATCATATATGGGAATTATGCAGTCTCATGTCTTTTAGCCAGCCATAATATATGTGAAATGTGCAATGCCATCCTGTTTAACCAGGCATCATATATTTGAATGATATCTTGCCCATCCTTTTCTTCATTACATTTCCATTTGTCGACAATGTTTGTACATTAAACTACTCTTCCTGTGAATCAGCCATTTGGGTGGGAGATGGAAAAATCTGGAGTGAAAACAAGGCCTTCAGAGCAGACAGTGCTACCTGTCGAAGCAGATCTCTTGTTGGGTCCCGATAGCTCCTCAGAGATGGATTCAGAGACAGATGACCAGTCCTATTCCCCCCCGAGGTGTATGCTCTAACTTGGCAGGGTTATGTTGCTCATATCGTGCGTATGGTATCTTGCATTGCTATGTCATTTGCTTAGTTTAGACATGCTTTGTGTGAATGCCACCTGTTTAGTGTCTAATTACCATATATGTGAATTATGCAATGCCATCTTGTTGCAAGACATTATATATGTGAATTATGCAATGTTATCTTGTTGCAAGGCATTATGTATGTGAATTATGCAATGCCATGCTGTTTAGGCAAGCGTCATATATGTGAATTATATCATGTCGTCCTTTTTTTGTATTTCTCATTGCTTTTGTCGACAATGTTTGTATATTCAACTGCTCTTCCTGTGCATCAGCCATTTGAATTGGTGGTGGAGAAATCTGGAGTGAAAACAAGGTCTTCAGAGCAGACAATGCTACCTGCTGAAGCAGATATCTTGCTGGTTACAGATAGCTCTTCAGAGGAGGATTCAGAGGCAGATGACCAGTCCTATTATCCCCCTGAGGTGTATGCTCAAACTTGGCAGGGTTATATTACTCATATCATGCATATGTTGTATTGCAATGCTTAGTTTTTACATCATATACACAATATTGAATGCCATCTCCTTAGTTGAGACATCATATATGCGATTGCCCTCTGCTCACTTCCTTAGTATATAAATCATATATTTAAATTATGTCATGCCATGATGTTTACATAGACAGCATGTATCTGAATTATGGCATGCCAACCCATTTTCTAAAGACATAATATAGTTATATCATCTCATCCTGTTTACATAGTCATCATATTTTGAATTATGTCATTCTATCCGTGAATTATATCATGCCATCATGTTTCCATCGACGGCATGTTTGTGATTTATGGCATGCCAACCACTTTAATAGACACATCGTATAGTTATATCATGTCATCCTGTTTACATAGTCATCATATTTTGAACTATGTCTTTCCATCTTTTTTAGTTAGCCATCATAATGTGAAATTGTGTCATGCTATCCTGTTTAGTTAGCCATCATATATGTGAAATTGTGTCATGCTATCCTGTTTGGTTAGACAACATAAATGTGAATTATTTCATGCCCTCTTTTATTCCCCACTATCCATTGCACCTGTCTATCATACAATGTCTGTACATTCAATTACTTTTCTTGTTTATCAGCCATTTGAATTGGAGAGGGTGATGGCAGTATCTAAGGGAGTAACAACACGGTCTTCAGAAAAGATAGTGCTACCAGTTGATGCAGATAGAACCACGGTTGTACTTGCCCAAGGACCAGATCCACCACACATAACCCAGACTCTCGCAGATTGTACCCCTACCCAGTTGGACAGAGAACCAGCTACACCCCTTCTAACCCCAACCCCAGCAGATAGTAACCCAGTTCCAGTTGACACAGCACCGTCTCCACCACAGAGCACCCAAACACGAGCAGTTAGTAAGGCAACTGCAGTGCCCAAAGCACGAGGACCACCACTCCGAACCCCAAGTCAACGCTTAAAGCAGAAGAAGAATTGTTCTCAGGTCAGGTTCCGTAGCTATGGTTCATACTACTTTGCTCTTGCATCACTGTATTTACTCATACCAACTAATTTCAAATTTGAAGGATGCAATTGAAACTCCAATGGCGCAACAGGTATGTTTTAAACCTGTTTCTTTAACTGGTTTGCTGTTGTAACTTGCTCTATGTTGATTTCAGTTTCAATTGAATAAACAGTTATGTTCTCATGTCATGCACATTACAAGTGTTGTTATTGCTCTATAGTTTCCCACACTTATATTCTGTCTATTCTGCTTTGTCTTGAACAAATATTATTTGAACTGTGTCTCTATCTTGATTTGGCAACAAAAACTAGAATGATATAGACCATAAAGTGACCATGGTACATAGATATATGTTTGTTTCATGCTGTTATCCTGTCCACCTTACTACTGAACTGGTTTACCAAAATGAGTTTCATATACTACATTGTAAACCTGAGATGTGTTTTTTTGTTTCTATTTTAGAACGCGGATAAAATATTGGAGAAGAGTACCCTGTTATGCAATGGTAAAGGAAGTAATGCAGATAAGGTTCAAGATAGTGAGACATCCCTGTTGGTCTCCAAGAATGTTGATAAAAACTATATTGAAGACATTGAGACAATCCCAAAGTCTTGTCTTGATGTAGTGTTTGAGTTACTGACCACTACTATTG
>CANBDL010000049.1 GCA_947367345.1 uncultured Alphaproteobacteria bacterium
TGGTATGCCATTTATAAGGCCTGGTAACGCTCTAACCTCCAGTTAACTCCTCATCTCCGCTAGAGGTTTGACTCGTTATACTCATAAATTCGTAGTTCCTCGTCTACCTTCGGTATCACTTATCGAGTTCAGGATGGGATCGTGTGTGGCACATCTGCCATAATTACCAGACTAACTCAGGAGATATACTTAGTTGAGATTTGGTAATTTTTATCACCTAAATTCTAACCTTTTTAAGAAACAAGCCAATTGTGCTATTAGTACTGGTAAGCTCCATACATTACTGTAATCCATACCCAGCATATCAACGTCTCTTCCACACCGCCATATGAGGGATAAATTATCTCACCAGAGTTTTTGCTCAGATGATTGGGGGATTATTTTATAATCTGTCTTGTTGTTTTTGATATAGTAATATACATTTTCCTTGGTATGATAAAAACCGTACCAAGGATATATTTGTATACTGCATGCAGTGATGATTACGATGTAGAATATCTACCAGATTAAATTGGATGGTAGTGAATGTTTGGAATATTATTTGGATTGTGGATGGAGTTGAAGAGGTCTTGTTTTTGCTGGATATTTAGTCGTGCAATTGACGAGTTTATCTTTATCACACATTCATTAATATTACCAATTTTTTGTTTTGAAACATTAATACCGTTCCAAACCCGGATTCCATCTTTATCAATCTTAAATTTTACTTTCGGCATCCATTTATTATTATTGTTGTCCTTAATTTTGATACAATTACCTTCAATTTTTAAATCATCTATATTACTTTCATTATCTGCAATAAAATTACAAAGAGCAACCGCAGAACTGTCATTGTCTATAAAAAATGCTTTATTCAACTGCATCTCATCTGCATCAAAATAAACATTAAACTTAATATTTGGAAATAATTGTGCTAGCTCATTGTAATATTTAACACATGATATTCCTCCATTGTCTGATACATTCTGACATGGATTTGCAGATGTGTAAATATACATAGATCCACTAATCGTTTGAGTATTTGAATCATGTTGTTGTATTAGCTGTAATTTTCTTTTTAGAGCATTTATTATGTATCCATTATCATTATATTTTTCTATATTCTCATATACGTTTAAGGCTCTATTTATTAATTTTCCATTTGTAACATCTGTATTTGTATGATTGTCTTCCTCCCTTACATTCCCATTAGAGTCAATAATATATAGAGCACCTAAATTCAATTGTCTCTCTGTATGAATGCTTGTTGAATAATTAAAGAGATTAGAGGCATAGTATTTATTTTGTTTTTCTGTCATTTTTAATTTTTTAAAAAATTCATTTTGTGGTTCTTTGTTTTTTATATTATCTTCCTTTTCTTCCATTTTATAAGGATCATTCCATGCAACTTTTGGAATTACAAAATTGCCCCCATTGGCTTTGGTATTACGTTTCTTTGATATCAGAACTTCGCAAACATCATTAAGTTTAAATATACACAGCCCATGCATTTGCCAGAAATGTTTTATTCTTTTATTATCATTATCATTTGGTATAACAAAAAATTCATCGATCATGCCGCGCAAACTCTCTTTATTTTGTAATATTTCCATAAATCTTGTATCATCAATTTCTCTACTATGTAATACTTCTTGTATATCAGTAGAACCTTGTGCACCACACCCATTTAATTTATCATCATCCAATTTTATAACATCTGCAACAACATTTGTAATACAAAATATAAACAGAAGAAATACTCTTAATAATTTGCTCAATATGATTTTTCTAAAATTATTGCCAAGATATCTATACATGACACAAATCCTCCATACCATATTGAATAATATCTTCATTTGTTATTCCTTCATTGCCCCTCAAATTTATACCACCTCTATTTATACTCATACCACGACTATTTATTCTTTTATCCAACTCTGGTATCACATCTTTGGTCAATAAATTATCGGATACATCAATGGTGTCAATGTCTGTGTTTCCTACCCTACGTAATACATTAATCAAATCATCATCCGTAAGTCCACAGTTTATTATTGAAAGGTTTTTGACGTTGCAACTGTCTAGAATTTCTGCAAATGTCACTTTACCTTGTAATTTACAATTAGTAAATTTTATGGTACATAGAGGATCAATTATAACTCTGTTAAAGCAATATAAAAAGTCACCATTCAAGTCCAACCCTTCAAATACTATATTTTGTATGCCCTTCATATCCTTTATTTTTCGAAACTGTTTTACAGTATTAACAATTTTTGATTTCATACTAAATATATTGTCACTTATTTTATTCATAATGTCACAAGATGGGGCATTGCCTTTGAGACTCACTATCTTGCTAGAAACATCTTCCAAAAAAGTATCAACACACTCTGCATCATTTACCCATAGTGCATTTTTGATCTTATATTTAATGTCCAATGACAAAGATCCAGATTCATCACTGCTACTACCATCCTGACTACTATCCTGTATATGACATAAAACATTAATTTTATTCCTTGATGATGACGGAGTTATTTCTAGTTTATAAGACATAATAGATTGATCACATTGGAATGTCCCTTCTTTTATAGCAATGGTCTTAACATTCTCCATCCCACTCACACAACCAAAACAACCAAACAACCCCAAACAAACAAAAGTAGAAACAATTTTTCTTAAAAACATCCGAAACACCTCTTATAATATTTTGAACAATTATATTTTATCATAACTACCTATACAATTCAAAAATGCAGAAATTACAACAACTAAAATCAAACCTCAATAACAACGCAAACAAGGATCAAAGATATTTTTAGAAACAAAAAAACAAAAAAAGAAATAATCGAATATACAAAGTTTGTAAAACAAAATCACAACTAGAGCCCAAAAACAGATCACAAGCTAAACAGACAAACCAGCAGAAGTAAAAACAGAACAAAAACAAAAGAAACAACCAGAACACAAAAAGAGGTATCACATCCACTAAATCAGTTTGGTATTGTTGTAACTAATAACATATACTTAGTTTGATTATCTTCACTACTAAAAACCATCAAACTAGTTTAACAACATTGTTCAAACATCACTTAAGCAACTGACTATACCTAAGATGCTTAACAATATAGAATAAAAAAACAGAATAACCAAAGATTACAAACAGCACAAAAACAAAAGAAAAAACCAGAACACAAGAAAGACATCAACATCACATATCCTCTAAATTGGTTTGGT
>CANBDL010000050.1 GCA_947367345.1 uncultured Alphaproteobacteria bacterium
GGGCTATTAGTACTGGTAAGCTCCATACATTGCTGTACTTCCACACCCAGCCTATCAACGTGGTGGTCTTCCACGGCACTAAACTAAGATATCATTAGAGCTCTACAGCCCAAGCTCTTGCTTTATCGTTTTATATGCAGAATATTCTTTATGGTCAATGTTATAGCAGTAATCATTTGAGTTATTATCAATATATTTAACAATCTTTATTGCATCATCTATTCTTGCACCAAAGAAAGATATACAATTAAATAAATCATCATAAGATGTTTCAATTAATTGTTTCTTCTCTATACCATTTACCTGCAGTATAACAGAGTCTACGTTATCCCACATTGACTTAATGGTATCACTTAATTTACTCACTTCTGCATCATATGTTTTTCTAGGGTTATATTTTTTACACACACAGATTGTCTTTTTGTTCAAAATTACATTACTATTAGTGCGCAATATATCACATATTGGACGATATATAAGATTTGAAAGCGACAAACATCTAACATATGTTACAACATTAGCGGTATCCTTTTGAAGTTCTATCAATTGCTTCATAGCATCAATATAATACCCACGTTTTATCATATTAGTAAATCTACAAAATATGATATCGTTTGTACCATCCAATATAACACGCGAACTATTATCACTGCAACACACGTACGCCATACTGCTATCAAATATCCCCAACTGCAACGACTCATGCCTAATCATGTTAGTAGTGTTTTGCATAGACTTTGTGTCTAATATTTTTTTAATCTTCTGGCAAGACAAACTATTAATACCGTTAAACACATCTGAAAACTCTGTGCATTCTGCACCAAAAAATGTAAACAACATTGCTACATACGCCATAAATACAGTTTTTATAACTTTAACCATACAATATCCTCCATAACATTATTGCTGTTCATCTTGCATACCAATATCATGCAAGTAATTTTTTATATATTTACTCAAATACTTGTCTGCATAAATGTCAAATATCATCTTAATATGATTATCTACATCATACAGTATATTTTTGTCAACATTAGGAATAATATGCGTATGACGCAAATACTTTATCTTATTATCATCGGACATTAAGTCACGCAAAACATCAAAATTTTTTGTATTGCATCTATTATAAACAACAGTGTTTTGTTTAAAGCTATCCGTAACCCCATATATTGCCATCATCTCTGAATTATTACATAGATCATTCTTCTTGACATAACTATCTTTAGCATCATCATTTTGTACAATAACATCAGAATATATACGTTCCGCTAAACTATTACTTTTGGCTATTCCATTATCTGAATTACATAAAAAAGAATATCTGGCAACATGGAAATGATCTCTTAGATGTGATAACTCATGGAAGATAATCGAATGTCTACCAACATCACAACTATCTATAGTACAAACCGTATCACTAAAACTTTTTAATTTAAATATCTGACACCCACAGCCTTGTAATGGGAGCCTCAATTCATATGATGGCGACCATGGAATTATACAAAGACCAAAACAACTATCTTGATAAAGAACTTTAATTTTATAACGATAAGATATATCCGAAAATAGAGTATAAAAATCAGATTTTTTGCGCACTAAAATATCATAAGCTTCTGTTGCATTACAATTCTGGTAATCATCAGTATTCAGTACCCCATAAACATCATAAAAATCATCAAAAAAACCTAACAAAAATATAGATACAAATGCATCAATATAATCTTTTCCTTTTTCAAGATTCAAATTTTTATTACCTTGCAAAATCTTTGAAAAAAGTGCCTTTAATAATAATGATTTATTTGTATTACTATTAAGAATTAAATTAAACGCTAAATACGATTTTGTAAATAGAGCAGACAACTTCTTCAACACATCTACATCACCACTTACAAATGCTTTATATAAATCAGCTGTTAATGTATTTAAGATCTTTGTACGATGTTTTATTTTATGCGCAATACCAACAATTAAATCGCGCCCAACTGTATTCTGAAGCAATGAAACAATATCAATCTTTAATTGCTCATATTGCAATGGATCATCAAGCTCGCAAAACGATATAAAAGTGTTAACAATATCATCATTTGTCTTTGAGTTGATCTTATTATAATTGGTTGCAGAAACTCCACTTCTATAATTCAAATATTCCTCTACATTTACATTTTGCTGCACCGAGCAAGAAAGAGCAAAGAAATAGTTATAACAAATCAATGAAGCCAAGGCTATTACAAAACGATATACCACTATATTCACTAATTCATCAATAATATACAAATCCTAAACCTATTATAACATATCTTGCTATAAATTTACAAATAGACAAAAACACAAGATAGAGATAACGATAACAAAAAAACAAGAAAAATAAAGAATAAGCACAAAAGAGACACCACAAACATCACAATATCCACTAAATTGGTTCGGTATGTTTTTGATCATTAACCCATCTTCTGTTTCAATTGTTTTGTACTATATATCTAGTAGCAATTAAACTATACCAACAAAGAAACAAGTTAACAACATAACCTATATTCTATGAAGAACATAAAGTCTGACAACCTTCTACTTTCCCAGTATCCTAGACACATTCATCTCTAGCATATATCAACCACTCATACATCTTACATACCAACATCTCATAAAGCATCGATCATAATAACCGCTTACATCTAAAGACATTAAACCTTATATATCCTGCAACAAAAATACAAGATAGAGATAACAAAAAAAATAAGAAAAATCAAAAACAAGAATTAAAAATGAACACACAAGAGATCAAAAGAAGTGTATCCATATCTCCTAAATTGGTTTGGTACTGTTTCCTGCAAACATCAGTTATGATAACTATCTAATTAAAAGTAGATCACAAAAAGAATAAAACCAATACAAAAATTGAGATAAACAAATATAATAGGAACAAAAGAAAAATCACACAGAATCAAGAAAACACAAGAGAGAAACATCCACTAAATTGGTTTGGTATAAAGTCTGGTAACGTTCTACTTTCCCAGTGGCTTAAGCCCTAGTATCATCGACGCTAGATGGTTTCACTATCGAGTTCGGGA
>CANBDL010000051.1 GCA_947367345.1 uncultured Alphaproteobacteria bacterium
TAAAAAAAGGTGGAAATAATTCCACCTTGATTTTTTGGATGTCTATCATGCATCACCAATGTCATATGATGCACAAATAATGTCTTAATAAGCTATTCAGACCATACACTAAACTTCACAGATCCTTCAAAAAACTCGCAACAATGCCAAAAAAATGGCAAAATATTAAGAAAATATATCGTGCTCAACGAGATCGGAACGCGTATTCCAAGATTCGCCCCAACGCTCCTTTAAAAGTTCCTTCCAACGATTTTGCCAAGGTTTCTCCCAATCGTGACGACCCTTATAGCAAAATGCACAATTATCCAAATTAAGAGATCCTTTTGGGGTTGTTATATCGGCTATTTTATAAGCCTGAAGAAAACAGTCAATAACACCTTTCTTCTCAAGATCAAATAGGGCATTATAGTGACCAAAGGCCTCACTCCAATTTTTGGGATCTTTTGTGTTCAACTGACGCATAATGCCATTCATAATATCAGACTTCAAAAAACTCCATACTTTACTAATTGTCTCCCATTCACGCAGCCAATCACATCCTTTGCCATACGAAAAGGTAGCCTTAAAAATCTCACTATAATCATATCCTTTAATACCTGCCATATCTTTTTCTGGGTCATTTTTAATAAAGATATAGCCTACAATGTTCTCCAAATCTTCAGAAAGTCTGTGCAAATCTTCTTTATTCTCTATTTTTATTTTTTTTGACGATATCAATGAACATATATCATCAAATTCACATCCCACCTCTTCTTTGCATTCTACAAAATTCTCAATTCCAAATTTCATCGATAATGGAATAAGGTGTTTATCTATCTGTTTTTGCATTTGTATTGCGGACCTCAAAATTTGTTCATCAATTACGCGCATAAAATTTTCTATAAGCTTAATACCGAATCCACCAGGTAAGTTAGTTTTTTCGTTTTCTACATATTCAACATTAGTTTTTCTCAAAGATAACCAGTTATACTGGTCTCCAAGTGCTAACATTAGCTCGTTAACTTTTTTTAATTCTCCACTTAATTCATCGATAAAGGTGATTTCTCTTATCTTGGAATCATCTTTGCACATTCCAAATCCATACAACACTTTAACAGTAAAATAAGCTACGTCAGAAAGATCTTGCTCCATTTTATTTGAAATCTTTGGGTTCAAGCCAAGTATCCTTGTATGTCCGTAGATGTCATGCTCATTATAATCAGGCAAATTAAGAGAAGAACCAATGAGATCAGGAATAAATAAAAGTCCAGACAAATATGAATGATTTGTATCTACTGTTACAGCGTACAAGACCTAGATGACGGCCTCCAGAGAGTGTGTATTTAAGTATTCTATCGCGACATCTCCCTTTGTCTTTATTTAATTCTCGAAGTAGAGCGTTCCGATCTATTTCGTCTTGTTTCTTTTTGTTTCGTATACATGGCACATCTATACAATATATTCCATTTTGATCGTTTTGCTGATTGACATCTTGCGTATTTTGCCATTGGTTAATGTATTGTGATGTGCAAAACTGCTGCATATTGTTGTTAGGTGGTGTCTGTGCTTGCACAGCTTGAGCAAGTAATTGCAAACTATCCAAAGTTTCGGTTTGATCTTGTTGATCTGTTGTAGTTATTTGTGTGTCATTCATTTGCGGTTGATATTGTTGTATAGCGCTACTTAGACTCAGTTGATTATTTGGAGCTTGAATATTACTCTGTTGATCTTGTACCACTTGATCTTGTATCACTTGTTGCGTGTTATCTATTTGTTGTTGAGGCTGTGCAACATATTGATTGGTTGGCTGACTACCTAGTAGCTGAACATCAAACTGTTGGCTTGATATCATTTGCGAATTTGCACTTATTTGTAGTTGCCGTTGTGGCGAATTAAAATCTGTTACATAGCTAATTATATTATTACAAAAGTTTCCCAATTGCAACTGTGTCTCGTGAAGTTGTGTTTGTAATTCTGATTTTTAGTTTTGCAATTGCAGAATAAGCTCTTGCGATTTCTTATCCTTGTTCTCTAGCTCTTTGCATTTTCTTTTGGAATCAGTAAGCTCTTCCTTGATACTAATAAATTTATCTTTTATATTATATATCGCCATGTCAAAACTATCATTATCTTCGCTAGTATACACACATGCAGTACAACTAAAAATCATACAACACGCCGCAAACATAGTTGATTTTGAGGTGTTCAAAAATTTATACATTATTTTCTTTTATAAGTTTATATGTTGAGACTAAGGCATAATCGAGTCACAACTGTGTAAATTGTACAACAAAATTCATATGTTTTGATGTTTTTTTTAGATTTATACAAACAAATCCATTCAACAATACGATTCCACAAAACTATATTACATTTCGGTGTCCTGCTGTATGAAGTCTCGATGCGGTTCCGCAAATCACCAATTAATAATGACATTATTTAGCTGGAATTATTGTTTGTAGTCCATTCTGATACAGAAGTATAGATTTTGAGATGATATGCCACTCAGTTGCAATAATTATATAATACTTTATTATTATTCTACATATTCAACAATCTTCATAAACTCATCAGAATCAATATCTGCAAGAGAGGCGGCTATAATATGTCAACACCACACATTTGAAGCCTTTTACGACTGTTTCTATCTTGCAATTCATCTTTCTTTCTTTAAGATTTCATATCATTAATGAGTCTATTTACATTCTCAACACTCAACCCAGATGCATCAGATATTTGTTCTATAGTTAATATGTTTAGTTTTATGAGGTTTTTTGCCATCTCAACCGCCTTCTGTTTTGCACCTTCCTCCCTACCAATCTCCAATCCCTTCTCCATCCCCTCGTTA
>CANBDL010000052.1 GCA_947367345.1 uncultured Alphaproteobacteria bacterium
AGTCCAACTCATTTGTAATTGCATTATATTCTCTAATGTTTGATACCTTTAATCTTGGAGAATAAACATTATCAATACTTCCTGAAACATACCTAGAATAACCAGGAGTCGACCCCCTAAGATTCAAACTATTGTGCAAAAACGTCTGATGATTTGCCTCACCAACATCAACCATATAGCTAGTTCCTATGTCCTTGGCCTTGGATATACAATCAACATTAAAGAAAATTGCACCCCCAAACAGCAAAACATAATTCCTGATGCGCCCTTTATTCATTCCTGATAACTCTTGCAGAAAACATAATATAGATAATTGTATCATTTTTTTTGTTTTTCGCAAAACAAATATCAAGATTCAATCTATGAGTTTCTGGGCCAATGCCAAATAATCTGACGGGGACAAAACTTCGGGCCGAGATTTTAACAAGGAATGAGGTACCGCACTTTCAACAAGATCTTTGGCCAAAATTTTTCTTAAAACATTGAACAATGTCTTGCGCCTATTTTCAAAACACGCCTTAACAAGATACTGAACATTATTAATCATATCGTAGTCAACTGGCTTTGGAACTAGCTCAACCACACTTGAAACAACCTTAGGTTTTGGATAGAAAGCGGAACAGTCAACATCAAACAATTTCCTGACATCGCACAATAACTGACACATAATACTTAAATATCCATAGTCTTTCGTATTACATTCTGCACATATACGATCAACAACCTCCTTCTGGAGCATAAAAACAGATCTCTTGATTCTGTTTTTTTTGGAAATAAAATGCATCAGAATTTTCGTCCCAACATTGTATGGTAGATTACCAAATAAAACAACATCACGATCTGTAATATCAACAATATCAACAAACAAAGCATCTTCGTATATAAAATTTATTTGTTGATATTCTTTTGATATATCTCTATGTAGATTGCGCAGAGTTTCATCTTTTTCTATACACACTATTTTGGTATTGTCGCCAACCATCTGTGCCAAAGCAATTGTTAACCCACACGGACCTGGGCCAATCTCAACAAAATCATACCCAGATAAGCTTGCTTTATCATGGCCAACACACGCAGATGCAATCCTATTTAGAACATCTTCATCAATTAAAAAATTTTGCCCTAGACTCCTGGTATGGCGCCTATCACTTATCAGATTGTATCTTGAAATTATCTGGCTTACCGACATACATAAAACATATTACATAACCATGTACAAAATAATACGTACAACAATAGACAAAGAAAGTAATACCAAAATAGTCACGGCCTGTGTTGCAATAGGATCTATATTAAACAATCTCTGGACAAAATTAAATACTACACTAATTATCTTTGACAAAACATTATACATTTCGACAAAAAATTTATTTTTTTGCTTCAAAATGCCGGCCATCATGATATATGACATTATGGCGTGAGCAGCAATCATACACAATATAAAATTCAGGATTTTGCCTAAAACAAATAGAACAACAACAAATATACTCACAAAATCAACCAATTAATATGCTTTTAATACAGCGTAACCAAGCTTTCCAATGTAAGACAAAGACTGACCCGTTCCTATAGCAACACACTGCAAAGGATTCTCGGCAATATTTGTTTTGACATTAGTTGTATTTGTTATTGCATCACCAATACAATTCAACAAGGCGCCACCCCCAGTTATTGTAATCCCTCTATCAATTATGTCTGAAATAAGCTCTGGTGGCGTACTTTCAAGAGCTTCCTTCACGCTATAAGCGATGGTATTGACACAAGGCGCTAGAGCTTTGGCAATCTGGCCCTTGGTAACTTTCACATTTTTTGGATGGCCATCTATAGTACTACGGCCCTTAATGATCATGGTCTCTTTTTCATATGATTCATCGTATATTGCTGTACCAATTGTTTTCTTGACATCCTCTGCTGTAGTTTCTCCAATCAGCAAATTAAACTTAGATTTCATATATGAAATTATTTCGCTATCCATAATATCTCCGCCTACCCTGATGGATTTTGCATAAACAATGCCGCCCAAAGATATCACAGCAACCTCCGTGGTACCTCCACCTATATCAACTATTACAGACCCAACAGGCTCAGTTATTGGCAGATTTGCTCCTATGGCAGCAGCCATTGGTTCCTCAACAAGGTACGCCTCACGTGCTCCAGCACTTTCTGCTGACTCCTGTATTGCTCTCCTCTCAACATGCGTTGCTCCATATGGTACACATATTGCTATACGAGGATGTATAAGTATACCTCTGTTATGAACTTTTCCTATAAAATGCTTAATCATTGCCTCTGCTATATCGAAATCAGCTATAACACCATCCTTCATTGGCCTTATTGCTTTTATGTGGCCTGGAGTACGACCAAGCATGAGCTTCGCCTCATTCCCGACTGCAAGCACCTTGTATTTACCATCAACAGACGTTACAGCAACTACGGATGGCTCATTCAAAACTATGCCCTTCCCCTTGACGTATAACAATGTATTTGCAGTACCAAGATCTATAGCCATATCTCTTGTAAATGTATTGAAAATTCTCTTAAACATAATTGCTAAAAATGCAATAGATATGACTAAAGTATAAAATGTTTTAACAATCTTTTGCAAGATATGCGATATACAGAGACCCCCAAACAACACGGCCAAAAACATACACACATCAGCCAGATAACTCACCCATACTTCCATTAATCATAAAACATATAAACAATGATATATTTTCTGCAATCA